>CBDUSX010000012.1:0-22895 GCA_965369935.1 uncultured bacterium | reverse complement strand
GGCTCCACGTAGTCGTACAGCCAGCTGATGGGAACGCGCAGGGCCATGGGGTTGGTCGGATTATCCTAGAACTGCCTGAGAAACCGCAGGTCGTTGCTGTAGAAGTGGCGAATGTCCTCGATGCCGTGATGGAGCATGGCCGGGCGCTCCACGCCCATGCCGAAGGCGAACCCGCTCCATTCCTCCGGGTCGTACCCGCCGTTGCGCAACACCACCGGATGCACCATGCCCGCCCCGGCGATCTCCAGCCAGCCGGTGTATTTGCAGACCCGGCAGCCCTTGGCCTCGCACAGGACGCAGTCCATGTCTATCTCGATGCTGGGCTCGGTGAAGGGGAAATAGCTGCTGCGGATGCGCAGCCGGCGGGCCTCGCCGTGCATCTTGCGGGCGAACTCGTGCATGGTGCCGATGAGGTCCGTGATGCGGATGTGATGCCCCACGGCCAGCCCCTCCACCTGGTAGAACTGGTGCTCGGCGCGCGGGGTCACCTGCTCGTAGCGGTAGCACTTGCCGGGCAGGATCACCCGGATCGGGTGGGGGTGACTCTCGCGCATGCAGCGGATCTGCCCCGGGGAGGTGTGGGTGCGCAGCACCACCTGATCGTTGATCCAGAAGGTGTCCCACATGTCCCGCGCCGGATGGTAGGGCGGAATGTTGAGCAACTCGAAGTTGTTCTCGTCCGTTTCCACCTCCGGCGAGTCGTACACCTGAAAGCCCATCTCGGCGAAGATTTCCCGGATGCGGCGCAGCATGCGCGTGCTCACGTGAAGATGGCCCGGCGCCACCGGGCGGCCCGGCAGGGTCACGTCCAGGGCCCCGGAGGCCAGAGATGCCTCCAACTCCGCCTCCCGCAACTCGTCCTGCCGCTTTTCGAAGGCGGATTCCAGGGCGGTCTTGATCTCGTTGGCGCGCCTGCCGGCCGCGGGGCGCTCCTCCGCGGAGAGGGCTCCCAGCCCACGCAGCACCTCGGTCATGCGGCCCTTGCGCCCCAGGTAGCCCCGGTACCAGCCGGGCAACTCTTCGGCCCGGTCCATGGCATTCAGCACCCTCAGCCCTTCTTCCTCGAGTGCGTTCAGGGATTCCAGCATCTGCCCTGTTTGCTCCGGCAACGGGTTTGCTCCGCATATGGGGTGGCGCCTGGTTTGTGCGAAATCATCGGCTCGCAGGCCTTCCTCTATAACCAAACCGCGTCTTGCAAGCAAGGCCGCGCCCCGCCGGCACAAGCCGGTTGTCTATAGACCCGGCGAATGCTAGTAATAAAAGATTGAGTTTTGAGATGGGGCTTGGCCCCGCACCGGAATAGTGAGCCGCAAGCAGAAAGTTTCCACCGCCTCGGCGGTGATGAGGAGATTCAACAGCCTATGATAGAAATCAAGGTCAACAACGACCAGGTAGACCGCGCCATCCGGGATTTAAAGCGCAAGCTGATCAAGGAAGGATTGTTCAAGGAGTTGAGCAGGCGCAAATTCAACATCAAGCCCTCCATGGCAAAACGCCTGAAGCGGGCCCAGGCCGAAAAAGTGCGCAAGAAGGAACAGCGCAAGGAACGCGAGCGGATGGGCGCTTAGGCGCCCGGCAAGAACCTCAGCGCCTACAAATCCAATCGGTAGCCCGATCCGTAAACCGTTTTCAGCAGCTTGACGAGGGGGGGGATTTTCTTCCGCAACTCCTTGACGTGGCTGTCAATGGTGCGGTCGGTGATGAAGGTGTTGGCCCACACGCGCTCCAGGATGGACTCGCGGGAAAGCACCTTGCCCGGGTTTTGCACGAACAGCCGCAGCAGATTGCTCTCCTTGGTGGTCAGGAGCACCCGCTGATCGCCGCACACCGCTTCCTGCCTGTCCCAGTGCACCGTGTAGTCGTCCAGATCCGTCCTTTCCCCCACCGCTCCCGTGCTGCCCCCGTTGAGGCGCCTCCTGACACGCGCTTTCAGCACTTCCACGTTGAAGGGCTTGACGACGAAGTCGTCGGCCCCCAGGTCCAGCCCAAAGGTCTCGGTCTGGGGCTCGGACTTGGTGGTCAGGAAAATGATGGGAATGTGCCGCGTGGCGGGGTCCTGGCGCAGGCGCAGGCAGGCCTGAAATCCGTCCATGTGCGGCATCATGATGTCCAGCAGCACCAGGTCCGGCTGCACCTCGCGCACCTGCTCAAGCGCCTCCAGGCCGTCCGTGGCGAAATGCACCTCGTAGTCCGCGGCAAAGACGCCGCGCAGGGCTTCCCTGATGGTGTCGTCGTCGTCAACAATCAGTAGTTTTCGCATTTGCATGGCAGGGTGGCTGCGCTCGTGAACACGCATTTCTTGAACAGTAGAGCCCGAACAACCGGGGCCGAACAGTAGAGCCCGAACAACTGGGGCCGCACCGCGCTCGGCAGGTCCCTGGCTGGTTAAACGAATCTACACCGTGACCGTTGCGTTCGCTCCGTCTTTTCCCTGCAACAGTTCGCCGATCAAATCCAGGTACACCAGCGGATTGAGGGGCGGGGCCAGGCAGGCGCAGGGACGCTGCAAGGATTTGGCGATCGCGTCCACCTTGCCGGCAGCCCCGTAAAATACCCAGTGGATATCCTTTCCGGCGCCGTTGATGAGCTTGACCAAATCGAACACGTTGAGCGCCGGCTTCTCGAGATCCACCACCACGAATGCGGGGCGGCCGGGCTCCAGCAGGGCCAGGCCGTCCGCAGCGTCGGTGTGGGTGTCCACATAGAGCATGCCCGCTTCCAGGAGCACCGACTCCAGCAACTCCGCCGTGGCCGTGCTCGCCGACACCACCATTCCCCGCACCTCGCTGACCGCGGACAGGTCGGGCAGTTGCCCGCGGAAAAAGGCATGGGGCAACTCGACGGCGAAGGTGGTGGCATGGCCGGGATGTGAGTTGACTTCGATCGTGCCGCCGTGCGCTTCCACCGCCTTGCTGGCGATGTACAGCCCCAGGCCGCTGCCGCTGGCACAGGGGTCGGCCTTGGCGTATTTCTGAAAAATCTGCCCGGCTTTCCCCGGCTCGATGCCCGGGCCGTCGTCGGTAATGGTGATGTGGAGCCGTCCCCCGCGCTCTCGAGTCATGTCCCTCACCGTGGCCGCCATGGAAATGGTGGACTTGGCGTATTTGGTGGCATTGCCCAAGATATTGCGCAAGGCCTGGGCCAGCAACTCGCGGTCTCCGAACGCCACGATCTCCTCTTCCGGCAGCCCGGTGCGCAGGGCAAGCCCCCTCACCTGCACCAGCGGCTGCTCCTGCTCCGCGCAGGTGGCCAGCAATTCCCGCACCTCGAAAAACGACGGCACGGGCACCAGCATGCCTTCTTCGATCTTGTGGTAATGCAGCAGGTTTTCCACCAGCCGCCTCGCGAGCCGGGACTGGTTCACGATCTTGTCCACCTGCCCGCCCGCCTCCGCGCCGCGCTCCGGCCCCAGGGATTCGCTCAGGCCCTGGCAGATCACCTCGATGGCCGCCAGGGGGGCGCGCAAATCGTGAGAGCACACGGAAAGCAACTCATCCTTGAAGCGGTTGATCTGCTCCAGCTCCTGATTGCGCAGGGTCAGCTCGTTCTCCAGGCTGATCCGCTGCAGGATCGCCTGCATGCGCGCCATCAGCACCGCCGCGTTGACCGGCTTGGAGATAAAGTCCACGGCCCCGGCCTCATAAGCCTGCACCACCGCTTCGGTTTGCCGGCTGGAGGTGAGAAAGATCACGGGCATCGCGGCGGTCTGCGGATTCTCCTTGAGACGCCGGTGCATCTCGATGCCGTCCATCCCGGGCATCATCACATCCAGCAGCACCAGTTCCACCGGGTTGGAGGCGACGAATTCCAGGGCCTCCTCCCCGCTGCTGCACAGGGTCAACTCGCAGTTTAGCGCCTCCTTGAGGATGACCGCCTTGATGAACTCCAGATGGGTCTCGTCGTCATCCACGATCAGGATATTGGGGACGAGTCCGGTCTCCGCGTTCGCAGCGGAAGGTGGTGGGATGTGCTTGATCATGGCCGTCCGGTCCGCTCCGCTCAATTTATCGCCTGAGGTATCGCGGCCCCCGTTTCCCTGGCGGCCGGACGCATGCCGGGTTCAGCGCCCCAACTCCTTGGCCCGCTGGTAGGCCTTTTCGATGCCCCCCTGCAGGTGCGTGCCCAGCCCATTGGAGTCGAAGGCCTCCAGGGCCGCGGCGGTGGTGCCGCCTTTGGAGGTAACCTGCTCGCGCAGGGTGGACACGGGCACCTCCTGCGCTTTCCACAGGGTGGTCGCGCCCAGCAGGGTTTGCTGCACCAGGGTCTGGGCGTCCTGGGCGGAAAATCCCAGGGCCTGGGCCTTGATCATCCAGTGCTCCGCCATGTAGAAAACGTAGGCCGGTCCGCTGCCCGAGATGGCGGTGGCCGCGTCAATGGCGTCCTCGCCTTGCACTGCCAGGGCCTCGCCGGAGGCATTCAGGAGCGCTTCCACGGCCTTCAGCCGGCCGGCGTCCACAGAGGGCTCGGCATAGTAGACGTTCATGCCCAGTCCCACCTGGGCCGGGGTGTTGGGCATCACGCGCACCAGGGCCTGGTGGTTCAGCCCTTCGGCCATGGCACGGACGGTCACGCCGGCCATGATGGACACCACCACCTGCTCCGGCTTGAGCAACCCGCGCAACTGGCCGAACATTTCCTGGGCGTTCTGGGGCTTGACGGCCAGCACCACCACGGGCATCGCGCCCAGTGCCCCGTCGGCCCGCTCGGCCACCACGCAGCCCATGTCCTGGAGCAGATTCCGGCACTCCGCGTCCGGGTCCACCACCAGGATGGCCTCGGGCCGGCACACGCTCTGGCCGATCAGGGCCGCGGCCAGGGCCCGGCCCATGTTGCCGCCGCCGATAAACGCATATTGCATGTCCATAACACCGCCTGTGGATGGACGGTTTACAGGCCGATCCGCCGCGCCGAATCCAGCAAATTCCGGCCCGCCCCATTTAGTTTGAATAACCCGGTTCAGATTGGGGAGTATAAACTGAAATTTCCACAATTTCTCCAATATTCTCGCCTGTTCGGTCCCGCTCCTTTTCCAGTGTCGGGGCGATCTGCTGCAATACCGGGCCGGTGACTCTGAGACATCACCGACAACATTGCCCCTATCGCGTTTTTGGCCCAATCCGGTTATCTTTCCTTTACCTTACCTTAGAGCGGGGCGCATGCGCCGCCGGCCACCGGAAACGCATATTCGAGACGGGCGGGTCACATGGACGCAGGGCTGACGGGAAAGCAGAAGCGCTACCTGCGCGCCCAGGGCCACCGCATCAAGCCGGTGGTGCATATCGGCAAGCAGGGCCTGGGGGCCACCCTGCTGGGCCAGGTGGAGGAATGCCTGCTGGCCCACGAGTTGATCAAGGTCAGGGTGCTGGAGGGCTGCCCGATCGACAAAGACGCGTGCGCCGAGGCGATCGCCGGAGCCACCGGCGCCCGCCTGGCCCAGAACCTGGGGCGCATCCTGCTGCTCTACCGCCCCCATCCGGAGCGGCCCGTGCTGCAACTGCCCACCTGAGGATGAGGGCGGCGCTTGCCCGGAATATAAAACAACCGTGAAGGCGGGCCCGGCCCTCAAGACGCCCGGCCTATTTTTCTTTCAATAAGGCCGCCATAAGGCAGCGACAAGGCAGCGACAAGGCAATGGCGGAACAGCAAGACAAGCACCCTGACCGCGCCCGGCTGATCAGGCGTCTGCAGGCCGTGGTGGGCAAGGAAAGCGTGCTCCACCAGCGGGCCGAGCGATTCGTCTATGGCTACGACGCCTCCGTGTTCCGCGGCACCGACGTCCTGGCCGTGGCCTTTCCCGCCAACGCCGCGGAAGTGTCCGGGCTGGTCAAGCTGGCGCGGGAGGCGCACCTGCCCGTCATCGCGCGCGGGGCCGGCACCGGCATCAACGGCGGCGCCGTGCCCCAGGAGGAGGCGCTGCTGATCGCCTGTTCCCGTATGAACAAGGTGCTGGAGGTGGACGCGGCCAACCGGGTGGCGGTGGTGCAGCCGGGGGTGGTCAACCAGGAATTGAAGGAGCATCTGAACAAGCTGGGCTATGGCTTCACCTACGTGCCGGACCCCGGCAGCCAGGTGGTCTCCACCATCGGCGGCAACGTGGGCAACAACGCCGGCGGCATGCACTGCCTCAAGTACGGCGTCACCTCCAACCACATTCAGGCGCTGGAGGTGGTGCTGCCCGACGGGCGGATCGTGCGCATGGGCGGCAAAAGCCCCAACCGTCCGGGCATGGACCTGACCGGGTTGTTCGTGGGCTCGGAGGGCACCCTGGGCATCGTGACGGAAATCACCGTGCGCATCCTGCCCCTGCCCGAGATGGTGGTCACCCAGCTGGCCCTGTTTCCCTCGGTGCCGGCGGCCGCCAACGCGGTGTCGGGCATCATGGCCGCCGGGATGCTGCCGGCGGCCCTGGAACTGCTGGACAGGAAGGTCATGTCCCTGGTGGACCAGCACATCCGGATCGGCTTTCCGGCGGAGGCCGGGGCCTCCCTGATCATCGAGATGGACGGCCTGGCCGACGGCATGGATTCCGAATTGCGGCGGGTGGCGGAAATCTGCACGGCCAACGACGCCATCTCCATCCAGACCGCCCAGAGCGAAGAGGAAGCGGGCAAGCTCTGGCTGGCCCGCCGGTCGGCCTATGGCGCGGCGGCCCGCATGTCACCCACGGTGTACGTGATGGACTGCTCCGTGCCCCGCAACCTGCTGGCCGAGGCCATCGGCAAGGTCATCGCCATCTGCGAGCGCCGCGGGCTGGACGTGGTCAATGTGGCCCACGCGGGCGACGGCAACCTGCATCCTCTGATCCCCTTCGACCAAGCCGACGAGGCCAGCCGCGAGCAGGCCCTGGCCGCCCACCGGGAGGTGATGGAAATGTGCGTGGAGATGGGCGGCTCCATCACCGGAGAGCACGGCGTGGGCTTGGAGAAGCAGGGGGACATAGACCTGATGTACTCGCCCGCCGAGCTGGGCGCCATGTTCGCCGTCAAGCAGGCCCTGGACGGGCAGGACCGCTTCAACCCGCGCAAGATTTTTCCCCTCACCTATTTTTGTTCCAGCGAAACACCGGCTTCCAGCGGAACACCGGCTTCCAGCGAAACACCGGCCACCCCCGGCGCCGCTGGCGCTGACGCGGGCAACTGACGCCCCGTGGCTATCTCAGCTTCCCTGGCGCAACAGGTGGAACGGCTGTTGGGCGCCCCCCTGGTGGCGTCCGCGGAATCGCGGCGGGCCGCTTTTGCGCTGGATGGCCGTGCGCCGGATCTGGCAGCCTTCCCGGAAACGCCGGAGCAAGTGGCCGAACTGCTGGCCCTGGCCAATGCGCAAGGCTGGGGCGTCGTGCCCTGGGGCGGCGGACATGGCATGGGCGCCGGTGGCGCGCCCTCCCGTTATCAGGTTGCGCTTTCCCTGTCCCGGCTGGAAAAGCTGCTGGATCACGATGCGGACAACCTCACCCTCACCGGCGAGGGCGGGCTGGCCCTGGCCGAGGCCAACCGCCGCATGGCGCCGGCCCATCAGTTTCTGCCCCTGGGGCTGCCCGGCGACCGCGGCACCCTGGGGGGCATCGTCGCCGCCGCGCGCCCGGCGCCCCGGCGCCTGCTGTATGGCGACGTGCGGGACATGCTGATCGGCATCCGGGTGGCCCTGCCGGACGGCAGCCTGGTGCGCTACGGACGCAAGGTGATCAAGAACGTGGCGGGCTACGACATGAACAAGCTCTTTCTGGGCTCCCAGGGCATGCTGGGGGTGATCGTGGAGGCAACCTTCAAGTTGTTCGCCCTGCCCGACGAGGAGCGGCATCTGCCCGGCACCTTCCCGGACGCAGCCTCCGCTGCGCAGGCCGCGGGGGCGCTGCTGGCCTCGCACCTGCTGCCCGCCTCCCTGCTGCTCTTCGATCGGGCCATGGCCCCGGCCTTCTGCACGGCGGCGCGCCTGCCGCCGCCGGCGGGGCAACCGCTGCTGCTGGCGGGTTTCGAGGGCCGTGCGGCCACCCTGCGCAGGCAGGTGGAGGGGGCGCGGGAACTGATGGCACGGCACGGCGGCACCCCGGGGGAGCCCGTTTCCGGCCTGGAAGCCGCGGCCTGCGATTTTCTGCTGACCCCCGCGCCCGAGCCCACGCAAGGGGAAGGGGCCGCGCCGCCGGTGCGGCTGCGCATTGGCGTGACCCCGCGGGAGGTGGCGGAACTGCTGGACGATCTGCGGACCTCCCTGGCGGAGTTGGGGGTCAACGCGGCCATGCTGGCCGACTGCGGGGCCGGCTCCGTGCGGGCCGTACTGCCTTGGCCGGGGGATGAAGCGGCGGCGGAGCCTTTGGCGGAATCCCTGACGGAATGGATCGCCACGCTGCGCCGCAGGCTGGCCCCGGAGCGGGGCTACGCGGTGCTGCAATCTGCCCCCGCCGCGCTGAAGGCACGGGTGCACGTCTGGGGGGACATGGAGGGGGACATGAAGGGCGAGGGGGAGATCATGGCCCTCATCAAAGGCCGCCTGGACCCCAAGGGCATCCTTGCGCCGGGGCGGTATTTGCCGGACAGCCCGGACGGACGCGCATGATGCGCGTGGCATTGTGGGCGGCGGCGCTGTTGCTGGCCCTGAACGACAGTTGGGCCGGCGGCGAAGGCTGGGTGCCGGTAAAAATCGAGCAGGTCAAGGTGAAGGTGACGGAGAACTACTCCCTGCGCTGGGGCAGCGCCATCACTTTCCGCAACGGAAGCACCCTCAGATTCGGGGTGGTCGAAATGGTGTACGTGGGCCAACTGCCCGCTGCAACCAAAGCGCCCTTCCTGATTTTCAGCGGCAGAATCTGTGACGAATGCGACGCCAACACGAACCTGTTCATCCATTCCCCCGCTGACGGCTTCCTGTCGGCGGAGGGCGCCCGCTACGGCTATCCGGGCAAGGTGTACCACTACGAGGACAATACCTTGCTGGAGGAATCCCGCGTGTTCTTCGGCGTGTGCCTGCCGGGCAGGGGCCCCGCCGCGGTGTGGTACATGAAGGTGTTGCTGGAATCGGGCAAATGGCAGGATGCCGTCTACGTGGCGGAAGTGCGGGGCGATGTGCTGAAAAAGGGGCATCTGAAAGCCCCGCTGCCCCATATCCGCAAAACCCTTGCCCTGGTCAAGGACGGCAGTTGCCGCGAAATTCCCGGCGTCCGTATGACAAGCGAGCCATGAACATGAGCGAAGGTTTGCAGCAGACCCATCTTCATTCCGCCTGGCGGGGCGCGGAATCCCACTGCATCAAGTGCGGGTTCTGCCTGCCGGTCTGCCCCACCTACCGGGAGACGGGCAGCGAGGCGGCCTCCCCGCGCGGACGGCTGGAACTGATGTACGCCGCGGCCCAGCAGACCTTGCCCGTGGCGGACATCCGCGAGCAGGTCGGCGCATGCCTGGGCTGCCTGGCCTGCGAGACCGCCTGCCCTTCGGGCATCCGCTTCCGGGATTTGCTGGAGGCGGGCCAGGCCGATCTGGGCCGGGCGGGCCTGCTGAAGGGGCTGCTGCTGAACGAGGTGCTGCTCTCCCCGGCCTTGCGCCGGGCGGTGGCCTGGGGCCTGTATGCCTACCGCGTGTCCGGCCTGCAGACCGTGCTGCGGGGGCTGGCGGTGTTGAATCTGCTCCTGCCGTCCCTGGCCCGGCTGGAGCAGGGCATCCCACCCATCCCCCCGCCTCTGCGCTGGCGGCGGGCCGTGCGGAATCTGAAGGTGGAGGGGACGCCCGCGGCAGGGGCAGGCAAGGAGGCGCTGCTGTTTACCGGCTGCGTGATGGACACCCTGTTCGGCAAGGTGCACGCGGCCACCGTGAAGGTGCTGGCGGCCAACGGCTACGCGGCCCTGCTGACGCCCCCGCACATTTGCTGTGGCGCCCTGCACGCCCACGAGGGGCAGCGGGAGGCGGCGCGGGAACTGGCCCGAAACTGCATCGCCGCCTGCGAAGCCTCCGGCGCCGCGCCCATCGTGGTCAATTCCGCCGGCTGCGGCGCGGCCCTGAAAGGCTATGGACGCCTGCTGGCCGACGACGCCCAATGGCGCGGGCGGGCCGAGCGCATGGCCGCGCGGGTGCAAGACGTGTCGGAGTTCCTGGCCGGCCTGCCCCTGGCCGAGCCGAAGCGCCCGGTGCGCGTGCGCGTGGCCTACGACGAGCCCTGCCATCTGCTGCACGCCCAGCAGATTTCCGCCCAGCCGCGGGAGTTGCTGGCGCGCATCCCGGAGCTCGAGCTGGTGCCCCTGCCCGAGGCGGACTGGTGCTGCGGGAGCGCCGGCAGCTACAGCCTGCACCACCCGGCCATGTCCGCGCGCGTGCTGGCCCGCAAGATGGCAGCCATCGCCTCCTCCGAAGCCCAGGTGGTGGCGACGGGCAATCCGGGCTGCCTGCTTCAGTTGAGGCTGGGGGCCAAACGGCACCGCGTGAAGGTGCATGTGATGCATCCCGTTCAACTGCTGGCCAGGGCCTACGAATGAGCGCGATCGGACAAGCGGCAGCGGCAAGGGTGGTTCCGGCCCGGCGCTCCGCCCGCCGCAGGGCATGGATCTGGCCGTTATGGCCGGCGGCGCTGTGCGCGGCGCTGGCGCTGTTGGCCCTGCCCGGCCCTGCGCGGGGCGCGCTGCCCCCGGCGTTGCTCGCCACCTTCAGCCTGCTGGCCCCCGGCTCGGGGCAGATGATCAACAAGGACTTCGTGGAGGGCGGCATTCAGGCCGGCATGGCCATCACGTTGTTCACCAACTACTCGCGGCTGATGGATGACGACCGATTCCTGGATTCCGACGAGCGGCTGGACGACGAGCAAAAGGTGATCCACATGAACCGGGTCACCTTCGAGGCCGACCTGTACGGCACGGCGCTGGTGAGCCTATCCCTGTATTCCAGCTTCTCCGCCTACCGGGACGCCCGGCAATTGCGCAACAACGCGGGCTACGACACGCCCGCGCCCACCGAGACCCTGGGCGAGCTGGCGGCGGCGCCCTTCAACTTCGATTATCTGCTGCGCCCCACGACCTGGGTTCCGCTGATCTTTCCGCTGATCTTCGCGCTGTCCAGCCCCAACGACGACGACCGGTACGTGTTCAAGCCGGACAACACCATTTCGCGCGATGAGCTCACGGTGGGCTTTGCGGGCGTCCACGAGATGGTGGCCGTGGGCGAGGAGAGCTTCTTCCGGGGGGTGCTGAACAACGGCTTTTCCAGCGGGCTCGGAGAGCCCTGGGGGTTGGTGGTCTCCTCCACCGTTTTCGGCCTGGCCCATGACGGCAGGGGCGGCTCGGCCACGCCCCTGGCGGCGGGGATTTTCGGGGCGTACGTGGGGTTTCTGCAGCAGAGGAACGAGTACCGGATCGGCCAGGGGGTGGCCATTCACTTCTGGTGGAACTTCCTGGTCACCCTGGGCATGCTGAAGGACCGTGCCCCCAAGCAGACCGTGGAGTTGTTCTCCTTCTCCTACAAATACTAGCCGCGGCCTTTGCATAGGCGAAACACCCACCCCACCGTAATTTTCAGAGGTGGCATGGACAATCTTGATTGTCCGTGTTTGGGGAAAATCAAGGCGACGCAGACCGCACGGACAAGCAAAGCTTGTCCATGCCACCCTTCCTTGCCACGGCAGAGATAAGGCGGGCGAAACGCTACGAGTCTCGCGTTTCTCCCCCGCCCCACCTTACTTTCCCCTGGCCGCTCAGCCTCCCACCGCTTGCTCCAGCCGCGTCAGAAGATCCGGCGGGAGAGGCGGCGCATCGCTCACCGCGGCGTTGGAGATGACCCGCTCGTGACGGGAGGTGGCGGGAATCAGGATCACTTCGGGGTTTTTGCTGAGCAGGTATTTCAGGCACAGGCTGCCGGCGTCGCTGACGCCGCAGGCGCCGAATTCCGCCGGGTCCACCCCGCCCAGCCGCCCCAGCAACTCCTCTTTGCGGAAGATGGGGCGGATCGGGGTCATCACCAGCACCCCCAGGTTCATCTCTTTCGCGAGAGGAATCAGGCGCCGCTCCGCCTCGCGCTCGATGATGTTGTAGGGCACCTGGATCACGTCCGCCTGGCCGGTCTTCATGGCCCGCTCCATGGCGCCGAAGGCGGAGGGATCGTAGTGGGTGATGCCCGTGGCGCCGATCCTCCCTTCGGCCTTGAGCTCGGCCAGGTAAGGCAGCACCGCCTCCCAGCCGGCCATGTTGTGGATTTGCAGCAGGTCAATGCGCCCGCCGATCACCCGGAAGGAGTTCTCGATCTGACGGCGCGCGCCCGCCAGGTCGTGCTGCAGCACCTTGGTGGCGATATGGAAATGCGGCGTGCCCGGCGCCCCCAGCGCTTCCATGGCATGGCCGATGTTGGCCTCCGAGTGGCCGTACATGGGGGCGGAGTCGAACAGGTTCACCCGCTGCGCCAGGTTGGCCCGCATCAGCTCAGCCACCTGCGCCCGCCCCGCGCGGCCCGCCACGTCGAAGGTGCGGTAGGTGCCGCAGCTGATTTCCGCCACCTGCCATCCCGTGCGGCCAAGGGTTCGGAAGTTCATCGCGCTTCCTCCGCCAGGGGCCCCTCCGCCGCGTCCGCCTCCTCCTCCGAGGCGGCCTTGCGGGGCCTGTTGACCAGGTAGAGGCCCCCGCCGATCATGGCCACGCCCAGAGCCATCAGCAGGGAGACGGTCTCCGAAAGCAGGAGCATGCCGGCCGCCACCCCCCACACCGGAGACAGGAACGTGAAGCTCTGCATGCCGCTGGCCGGGTAGCGCGTGAGCAGGGTCATCCACATCAGATAGCTGAAGAACACCACCACCAGCCCCTGGAAGATCACCAGCAGCCCCGTCGCCACGCCCAGACCCGCCAGGGGCTCCGGCTCGCTGAGCAGGGAGCCCGCCAGCAGCAGGGGCGTGGAGACCAGGATTTGCGCGTGCAGCAGCCTGAAACCGTTGAAGCGCCCCACCAGGAAGCGCTTCATGTACAGGGTGGTGACCGCCCAGGCGGCGGCCGCGGCCAGCACCAGCACGTCCCCGCGCCAGAAGCCCTGCTTCTGGACGTAGAACTCGTCGGAGAAGAGCAGCACGATGCCCGCGAAGGCCACGGCCAGCCCGGCCACCTTGAGGGCGTCCAGGCGCTCGCCATGCAGCAGGAAGTGGGCGCCCCCGGCCACGAACAGGGGCGCGGTGTTGACGAAGATGGACAGGTGGCCGCCGTTGGTGAAGCGCGCCGCGGTATAGATGAGAACAAACTCCAGGGTGAACAGCACGCCGATCACCAGGGCATGGGCCGCGTCCCGCCCCCGGTAGCGCATGGACTCCCCGCGCAGCCGGCCATAGGCGCTCACCGCCGCCAGGGCCACCACCCCCCGCAGCCCCGCGCCCATCAGGGGCGCCATGGCCTGGGCGATCATGCGGATGGTGACCGCGTTGAAGCCCCACAGGAAGGTCAGCAGCAGCATCCAGGCCACCAGGGGCCCGTCCACCGGGCGCGGGGCTGCGTTCAATGCGGGAACTCCTCCCCCTCCGGGGGAGAGTCCCGCCCCCTGCCGCGGCTCGCCGTTCACGGCTTGATCCTTACCCATCACGCCCGCTCCGGCGTGGCGGACAGCGGCTCGGCCAGCCAGGCGTCCAGCACCTTCCACAGGGCCTCGCGCCCGGTGCCGGCCCTGGCGGAGAAGACCAGCGGCGGCAGGGCCTTGTCCAACTCCCGTTCCAGCAGAGTCAGTTGGCGTTGCAGGGCGCCCCTCTTCAGCTTGTCCGCCTTGTTGGCCACCAGCAGGTAGCGCAGGCCCGCCTCCTCCAGCCAGCCCAGCATGGCCAGGTCCAGCGCCCCGGGGACGTGGCGCACGTCGAGGATCAGCACCAACCCCTTCAGGCATTGGCGTTCTTTCAGATAGCTGCCGATGAGGGGCTCCCAGGTTTGTTTTTTGGCCTTGGCCGCCCGGCTGAAGCCATAGCCGGGCAGATCCACGAACCGGAAATGCTGGTTGACGAGGAAGAAATTGATTTCGCGGGTCTTGCCGGGGGTGCCGCTGGTTTTCACCAGGCTCTTGCGGTGCAGCAGGGCGTTGATCAGGCTGGACTTGCCGACATTGGATTTGCCCACGAAAGCCACTTCGGGTAGTAATGGAGGAGGAAACTGACCCGGGGAGGCCGCGCCGATCAGGAATTCCGCGGAGTGAATTTTCATTGAATAGCAGGGAAGTATGCCAAAGGCGGCGCACAAGCAGCACAAGGAGCAGGCCCGGCAGCATGTGGCTTGCGGCGTGATCACGGTCAGCGACACGCGCACCGAAGAGACGGACAAGAGCGGCCGGCTGATCCGGGAACTGCTGAACGAGGCCGGACACGGTGCGGAAGCCTACCACATCATCAAGGACGATCCCAACCAAATCCGCCCGCTGCTGGAGCGGCTGCTGGAAGAAGACGGGATCGAAGCGATCATCATCAACGGCGGCACGGGCGTGGCGCGTCGGGACATGACCTATGACGTGGTGGAACGGATGATCGAAAAGGAGTTGCCCGGCTTCGGCGAGTTGTTCCGCATGTTCAGTTATGAGGAAATCGGCTCGGCGGCCATGCTCAGCCGTGCGGTGGCGGGCACCCGCGGCAACAAGGCCCTGTTTTCCCTGCCCGGCTCCAGCGGGGCGGTGCGTCTGGCCATGGAACGGCTGATTCTGCCCGAGTTGCCCCACATCGTCTACGAGCTCAACAAGTAACCCGGATCCGCCTCCGCGCACGGCCAGGCGCCGGCGCCCCCCGGAGCGGCCAGCCCAGCCACAGCACCGCAATTATGGCCAAAAACCCCACCGAGGTGAAGCCGAAAGCCCAGGCCGGCGAGGCGGTGGTGCTGCGCGATGAATCAGACGAGATCATTGACAATCTGAAAAGCCAGCTGGAATCCCTGCAATCCCAGTTGCAAGCCTACAAGTCGGCGGATTCCCGGCCCAAGACCGCCCCGGGGGGAGGGGGCGGACGGGACGAGGATGTGCTGACGGCATGGAACGCCCAGCTGACCCCGCACCTGGCCTCCCGGCTGCAACTGCCCGCCGAGGAGTTGACCAACCGCCTGGACAAGCTGATCGAGCAGGTGGGGGACCCTGAGTTGCGGGAAGAGCTGGTGCGTTGCCGGGACCTGGCGTTCTTCTTCTACGAGACCTTCCACAAAATCAGCAACAACCACCGCATGCTGACCGAATCCCTCACCGCTCCCAGCAGCGAGGTGGACACGGGCGATTTCTGCCGGGTGCTGGAATACCCGGTGCCCAAGCAGCGCACCCCATTTCCGGTGCACAGGAAGTCCGGCCTGCCGCGGCGCATCGTTTTTGCATCACGTTCCGCGGCGACCGTGATGCAAGCCCTGGCGGAACTGGCCACCACCCTGTTCGGCAAGGATTTGCAGATCGAGGTGGGCGCGGCGCCCGCGCAATCATCGCCGGCGAAAGAGGGCGAGGCGCGGCCTCAACTGATCTTGCGCATTTTCAGCAACGCCGGGGGCACGGATGCCGACGAGGGAGAAGAGATGTCCGCATTCGCCCTGCGGCGCGGCGTCACCGCCAACACGGTGGTGGACCTGCTCTACGTGGAAAAGATCGTGGAGTTGCAAGGCGGGCAGTTCGCCTTCGAGCGCCGCAAGGGAAAGGTGCACGGGTTCCGGATTCAACTCCCTTACGAATTGCCGCCGTCCTGAAGCCGGGGGGGGGTGGCGTACCTACAAATCGGTTGACATGATTGATATTACCAATCAATTTAATCCGATCAGGCATCACGATGAATAACGTGCCGGGATACCCGCTTTGCTGAAATTCGTGAAAAGCCTCCTTGCAGGCATTTCTTTCCGCTTCTGGGGGGGGCCGGAGATCGTCTCGAGCCTGCGCCGCCTGTTCTCCCTGATATTCCAGAATCCGGGCTATCTGTTCTTCGCCGTGGTCTGCATGGCGGGGTACAACGTGTTCACCGCCGCCCCGGCGTGGTTCATCAAGGACATTGTGGACGAGCTGGAAAAAGGGGATATCCCCGCCATCCACAAGTTCGCCCTGGTGGGGGTGGGGATCGTGCTGATTTATTCCCTCAAGGGCTTCTTCTACTTCGGGCAGAATTACCTGATGGGGTTCGTGGCACAGCGCATGATCTACCGCCTGCGCACCCAGCTTTACGCCCACCTGCAGCGGCTGAGCTTTTCCTTCTTCACCGAAAGGCCGGCCGGAGAGCTGATCGCCCGCTTCACCTCCGATTTGATCAACCTGCAAAACGCCCTCAAGACCAGCATCTCCGGGCCGCTGCGCGACGTGCCCCAGATTTTCATCTTTTTGTTCATTCTCGGCTGGCGCAGTTGGGAGTTGTTTCTGCTGACCATGATCCTGATTCCGGTGGCGTTCTTCCTGATCTCCCGCTTCGGCAAGCGCAACAAGGCCCTCACCACCGAGCGGCTGGCCTCTTTCGGGGAGATGACCGCGTTGTTGATGGAGACCATCACCGGCATCCGGGTGGTGAAGGCCTTCGGGATGGAGCGGTACGAGCAGGGGCGTTTCGAGAAAGCCAGCAAGGAGTTGCTGCGCAAGCACATGCGCACCGTCGCCATCGCCTCTTACTCCACCCCGGTGCTGGAGATCATCGGAGCCTTTGCCGGCGCGACGATCGTCATGTACGGAGGCTACCTGATCATCGGCGGGCGCATCACCGGCGGGGACTTCGTCTCGTTCCTGTTCGCCTTCTTCATGCTCATCGAGCCCATCAAAAAGCTGAACGGGCTGAACCTGGTTCTGCAGGAGGGGATCGCCGCGGCGGACCGCGTGTTTCATCTGCTGGACGTGGAGCCCGAGGTGGTGGACAAGCCCGGCGCCACCGAGTTGGCCCCCATTCAGAAGAGCATCAAGGTGCGCGTGAACTCGTTCAGCTACCGAAACAACGAGGAGCCGGCCCTGCGGAACATCGAGATGGAAGTGGAGGCGGGCAAGGTGGCGGCCCTGGTGGGCACCAGCGGCGGGGGCAAGACCACCCTGGTCAACCTGATCCCCCGCTTTTTCAATTTGCAGGACGGGGAAATCCTGATAGACGGCACGAACATCCAGGACGTGACCCTGTCTTCCCTGCGCAGCCAGATCGCCATCGTGACCCAGGAAATCTTCCTGTTCAACGACACCATCGCCAACAACATCGCCTACGGCAACATCGACTGCCCCCGCGAGCAGATCGTGCAGGCGGCCAAGGCGGCCAACGCCTACGACTTCATCAAAGCCATGCCGGACGGCTTCGACTCCGCGATCGGCGAGGGCGGCTCCGCCCTGTCCGGGGGCCAGCGCCAGCGGCTGGCCATCGCCCGCGCGCTCATCAAGGACGCCCCCATCCTGATCCTGGACGAGGCCACCTCCGCCCTGGACTCCGAGTCGGAAGCCGAGGTGCAGTTGGCCCTGGACAACCTGCTGGCCAACCGCACCACCATCGTGATCGCCCACCGCCTTTCCACCATTTTCCGGGCGCACCGGATTTACGTGGTGGAACAGGGCAGCATCGTGGAAAGCGGCAAGCACGAGGAGTTGCTGCGGCTGGGCGGGCAATACAAGAAGCTCTATGAAATGCAGTTCCGGGAAGTGCCGGAAATCGCCGCCAGGCCCAGCGCCCTGCGCCAGTGGTGGAACCGCATCCGCCCCGACAACGGGGAGGCCTCCCCCCGCCGCCGCAAGCGGGGCGCCGACGCCGGCTGACAAACCTCCCTGCGCCCGCTCCCTCCCGGCGGCCGCCAAGCCCGCCACGAAGCGATCGTTGAATCTATCGTGAAGCTGTCGTGAAGCTATCGTAACCCGGCCAGGTGCGCCGCGTCGTTGAGACATCCCACTTCGAAGCGGCCGTCCGCACGGGTGAAGCGGGAGATGGAGCAGGGGTCAATCACGAAGTCGGACACCTTGTCTTGCGGAAAGCCGATCAGGTGGCGGAGCAAGGCCCGGATCACGTCCCCGTGCAGCACGAACAGCAGCGTCTCGCCCGCGTACGCCGCCACCCATCTATCGAAGGCGGGCACCACCCGCGCCGCCACGTCCCGGTAGGATTCCCCTCCCCCGTAGCGGTAGGAATAGGGGTCGGCCGCCACTGCCCGCGCCACCTCGGGCGGCGGTGGGCGGGGCATCGCCCCTTCCCAGTCGCCCTTGTCCAACTCCCAGAAGGCGTCTTCCGCCTGCGGCTCGTCCAGGCCAAGCTCCGCGGCGATCAACCTGGCGGTTTCCATGGTGCGGGGCAGGCTGGAGGCGATGATCCGCCCGATGGCGGTTTCCCGCGCCAGGCGCCTGCCCAGCACACGCGCCTGCTCGCGCCCCGCTTCAGTGAGTTGCGCCTCGGGCGAGCGGCCCATGAACACCTCGCTGCGCAGGTTGTGCTCGCCTTCGCCGTGGCGGGTTACATAGATCGTGGTGGTGGGGCTGTCGGCGGGCATGGCGAAGCTGGCGGATCGGATTGCGCGTGGAACGGCAGCCGTTGGCAGGAGCGGCGTAGAAAAGAAACTACCACCGGCGGGCCGGAGGCGCAAAGGGCGGAACTTGGCTATCTTTGAAAAGAAGATTTTGCGTGATTTTGCGGAGGCTTCGCCCCCGCACCCCCACATATTATTTCGCTTTTCTCAAAAAATTAGAGCTAGTCAGGGCGGTAGAACAGGGAGATCCGCAAGATGGTGCCGGACATGTCCACCTCGGTCGTGGTCTGGCCGAAAAAGGGATTGCTGTCGAAGCCCACCTCGGTCGCATTGACGAGCATGATCTCGAAGCGGAAGCCGAGGTTGTCCCCGGAGGCTTCCAGACCCATGCGAAAGGCGCCCACGGAGCCTTTGCTAAAGGATACAACCTGCTCCGTTG
The DNA here is from genome assembly GCA_965369935.1 of uncultured bacterium. Lineage (GTDB taxonomy): Bacteria > SAR324 > SAR324 > SAR324 > JACQKK01 > JAPUIH01. Next base: position 4,116 of record CBDUSX010000012.1, on the reverse strand, counting down.
GGTTGCCGAGACCGGTTCCCACCAGCATGTTCCCGTTGAGCACGCCGATGCTGGCGCCGACGAAGTAGTTGATTCCCGGCTGGTTGGGATCGAACCCATAGAAGCGGAACGGAATGGCGATGTAAAAGCTGTCCATGATGATGGTCGGCAGGGGCGGAGAGGCGTTTACGGTCTTTCCGGCCGCATCCCTGCTGGTCTGCTGGATATGGATATAGTCCAGCCCGATGCCGAACCCCTTGGGAAACGGCAGGTTGTTGACCGGCCAGGTGTATTCCAGCGCGAAGGGCGGCAGAGCATGCAGGGCCCTGATGAAAAAGTCCGAGTCCCGATCCGACTTGTTGGTGCCGAGGTCCGAGGAAAAATTCTCCCCCGCTCTGTTGGCGTCGAACTCGTTGGAACCGGTCAGTTGGCGGAAGGGATGGAGCTCGTAGGAATACTGGTCTACCACCAAAAACTGGAAGCGGAACTTACTGTCGCCGAAAAATTTCTGGGCTGGGGGCGCCGCGGGCGCCGCGGCATCCTCCGGCGGAAAGGCCGGCAGGGGACCGAGGGGAGGGGCCTGGGCATAGGTGGGCCGCGCCCCGGCCAGCAGGCACAGCAGAGCCAGCAGCGACACCGCAAGCCGCCCTGCCCGTAACCCGATGATTTCCTGTCGTCTTTTATCGTCCAAGGTATAATCGCGCGTTAAAACCTGTAGGGCTGGAAATGCAATTATCGTGACTCGTCCGTGCTCTTGACGCTCTGCGGCTTGCAAGCACGATTGCCGGCAGCGAGGCCCATGGATTCCGAACTCAACCGCGCGGCGGAGTGGATCGCCACCTCGGCCAGAACCATCGCCTTCACCGGCGCCGGAGTGAGCACCGAAAGCGGCATCCCGGACTTTCGCTCCGCCGGCGGGCTGTGGGCCCGCTTCGACCCCGCCGAATACGCCACCCTGGGCGCGTTCCTCAAAGACCCGGAGAAAGTCTGGCGCATGCTCGCGGAACTCGAGGACGTGCTGGACGCCGAGCCCAACGCGGGCCATATCGCCATGGCCGGGCTGGAAGCCGGGGGCGCCCTGGCCGGCATCATCACCCAGAACGTGGACGGCCTGCATCAGGCGGGGGGCAGCGCCACCGTGGTGGAATTCCACGGCTCCGGGCGCAGCTTTTCCTGCCTGACCTGCGGAGCGTCCTACCCCCGCGCCGAGGTGGAGAAGCTGGAGAGGCCGCCGCGCTGCACGGGCGAAGCCCAAGGCGGCAGCGGCGGAGCCCGAGGCGGCGCCTGCGGGGCCATCCTTAAGCCGGACGTGGTGTTCTTCGACGAGGCCATCCCGCCGGCGGCCCTGGAGGAAAGCGCGCGGCTGATCGAGGGTGCGGAGCTGATCCTGGTGGCGGGCACCTCCTGTGAAGTGTTCCCTGCCAGCGACATCCCCCGCCAGGTGCGCGCACAGGGAGGGCGCATCATCGAGATCAATCTGGAACCCGCCGCCGGGCTGGCCCCGGACATCAGCCTGCCGGGCAAGTTCTCCGAAGTCATGCCCCGCCTCGAAGAGCGCTGGAAAACCCTCAGGGCCTGAGCGCCCGCTTCCTGCCGAAGGCAAAGCAGCGTGGGCCGCGAACACCCGCGCCCCTTGCCGAAATGCTTCCGATCGGGGATAAGTGCAGCAATGGCCCCGGCGTCCGCGGAGGGCGCGGGGCGGCCCGCAATCCCGTTATGATCGGCCCCCGGCACCATGGCTTCAGAGCGTCTAGTCATCAAGGTGGGCACCAACGTGCTCACCCGGCCCAACCAGCAGCTCGACTACAACGTCATCCACCATATCGTCGAGCAGATTGGGCGCCTGCGCGAGGAGAAGCACCGGGTGGTGCTGGTCACTTCCGGCGCGGCGGGGGCCTCCCACGGTCTGGGGAATTTCGCCGCCCAGAAGAAGTCCCTGGTGCGGCGGCAGATGATGACCGCGGTGGGCCAGCCCCGCCTGATGCAGATTTACTCCGACTTCTTCCGCGAGCACAACATCACCGTGGCCCAGGCCCTGCTGACCCGCTCGGACTTCGGCAACCGGGAGCGCTACCTGAACATCCACAACACCCTGGAGGGGCTGTTGATGCAGGGCATCCTGCCCATCGTCAACGAGAACGACGTGGTGGCCACCGACGCGCTGACCTTCGGGGACAACGACTATCTCTCCGCGGCGGTGGCCTCCACCATCGGGGCCAACCGGCTGTTCCTGCTCACCACCGCCAACGGCTTCTACCTGGGCGGCGACCCGGAGCTCAACCCCGGCGCCAGCCTGCTCCCCGAGGTCTCGCGCATCACCCAGGACATGTGGGACTCCTGCGCGGCCACCCTTTCCGAAGGCGGGCGGGGGGGCATGCTCTCCAAGCTCAAGGCGATCGAGATGGTCGCCTCCTTCGGCATCGAGGCCTACATCGTCTCCGGCAAGCGGCCCGGCGTCGTGCCGCGCATCATGGGCGGCGAGGCGCACGGCACGCGCTTCCTGGCCACGGAAAAGCGCCTCAAGTCCTACCGCCAGTGGCTGCGCTTCGGGGCCCTCACCAACGGCTGGATCGTCGTGGACGCGGGTGCGGCAAAGGCGCTGCTCAACAACAAGAGCCTCCTGCCCGCCGGCATTGACAAGGTGGAGGGCACCTTCAACAAGGGGGACATCGTGGAAATCCGCAACCGCGCGGAGGAAAAACTGGGCGTGGGCCTGAGCAACTTCTCCGCCGAAACCCTCGCCGGGATGATCCGCGGCGAGCGCCCCATCGCCCGCTCCACGGAAGCCATCCACAAGGACCGGATGTTGTTGGTGTAAGGGAAACAGTCTGGAAAAAATCAATGCGGGGGATTTACATCCCCCGCGCCCCCTTTACTGCTCGGCCTGCCCACCCCAAGGCGGCAGGGCTGGCCCGGCGCCCGTGCGAATGCTATGCTGGTCCTTCAACGTCGACGCTTTGAATTAATCGAATTCCGGCAAGGGAGGATCGCCCCCGTGAACCAGTCAGACCCCCGCGGCAAGCAAGCCGCAGAGGACCCTCCCGCAGGCGAAGTACGGGCGGCCCTCAACTTCATCGTGCCGCAGAAAGGCAAGCCCTACTTCAACAGCACCGCCCTTACCGGCGGCGAGGCGGAGATTTTCTTCGAGACCGAGCCCCACACGGTCACGATCCACGACATGCGCCCCCTGGCGGACGGCCTGTCCCTGGACCGGCAGGGGTTCGAGCTGCACCGCCACCAGACCGCGGTGGACGACCTGCACGACGACCGGCAGGTGGATGAAAAATACGACGGCGAGATCGAGGCGTTGTTGCGGGAGGCTACCGGCGCGCATCGCGTCTTGGTGTTCGACCGCACCCGCCGCTCGGACGGCCCCGGCGGCGCCGCCAACCGGGACGGACTGCGCGGCCCGGCCACCCGCGTACACGTTGACTATACGGTCGCCTCCGGCCCGCAACGGGCGCGCGACGTGCTGGGCGCGGAGGAAGTTGACCGCATTCTCGCCTCCGGCGGACGGATCACCCAGGTAAACGTCTGGCGGCCGATCAGCGGACCCGTGCAGCGCACGCCCCTGGCCCTGGCCGACGCGGAAAGCGTCAAGGCGGAGGAGCTGGTCGCCACCGATCAGATTTTCCCGGACCGCAAGGGCGAAATCTACATGCTGGAGCACGCCCCGCACCAGCGCTGGTACTGGGCGCCGCGCATGGAGCGGGACGAGGTGCTGCTCATCAAGGGCTGGGACAGCCTGGACGACGGCCGCGCGCGGTTCGCCCCCCACGGCGCGTTTCAGCTTCCGCAACAAAGCCCCGCCGCCCCCATGCGCGAGAGCATCGAAGTGCGCGCCTACCTGGTCTTCGAAGCCTGAGCGCCGCGCGGCAGTTCTTGGAATCACCCCCACCCTGACCCTCCCCCATCAAGGGGGAGGGAATAAGCAGCCAGACGATAGAACGGCAGGGCGGGCGTCCCCGCCCGCCTTGTCCGTAGGGACGCATGGCCTTGCGGGCGGTTCGCGAACCGCCCCTACCAAGGTGGTGAGGGGGCGGGGCTGACGGGGCTATGCAGGGTGTGGCCGGGGCCGGGACTCAGTCCCGGAAGTTCTTGAATTGCAGGGGCAGGTCATAGCCGGCCTCTTTCAGC
>CBDUSX010000011.1:0-23374 GCA_965369935.1 uncultured bacterium | reverse complement strand
TATCGCCTTAAATGCCCACCCGCATTGGGACACTCCCGTTGGTGTTGCTGCCATCCCCAGCCGTGGCGAAAGACCCGCCGGGCACTGGCCCCTGCGGCATTGCTTCCACCTCGGCTGATGGAACGCTCTCGCCACCCATGTAGGTGGCCGTGACGACGTAGTGGTAGGCCACGCCGTTGGTCAGTCCACCGTGGATGAAAGGGCTGTGCACCCCTGCGACCTTGTTCCCGTCGGCCGGTGTGACATCCGGGGTGGTATCCCAGTACACGTTGTATCCGCTGGCCCCTTTCACATCGGCCCAGCAGAGGCGGACTTCCCCTTCACGGACGGCATTTGCCAGCAACCACCATGGCAACCGGTTGGCTCTGATCGCGTTCATTTCCTGACTCCCTGGAAGATTGTCCCGCATCTGCTCTCATGGCGGAGGCAGAGGTTTCCGATTCGTCATGGCCAGGATATGCGGGGCAAGCTTACAGATCCGATACAGCGCACTTACAGATGCAATACAGTGAACCTACAGATCCAAGGGGCCGGGCCGGCGAGTGCGGCAATGGCGTGGCGGGCGCGTTCAACCGCAAGGGCAAGGGCCGCACCCTCAATCCGAGTTCAAAATGATCCTGGCCCCGATTTAGCGATAGAATACAAAAACGTTCAATATAGTGAATAAGGGGGAACCATGAAAACGTGGCTTTTGATCGCGGCGCTGGCCCTGGTGGTGCCGCAGACGGTTTTTGGGGGCGATTTTGACAATACCACCGAGACGTTGCTTTCCAATTGCGAAATGTTTCTCAAATATCGCACTTACGCAGTACCGAACCCCGCCACAGCTGCCAGAGTGCTGGACTGCCACAGCTATATCTTCGGCTTTGTGGATGGAATCAATGCAGGCGATGGCCCTCCACTGGCCTGTATCCCTGACGGAGTTAACGTTCTCCAATTGGTAAAGGCGTTTGTAAAGTGGGCGCAGATTCACCCCAGGCATTTTTGGCAACAATCTCGACAACTTGGCGTGTCCACAGCGTTCGTGACCACCTGGCCCTGCAAGACCAAAAACCAAACAAGGGGGACACCATGACAACCGAAGAACGATTGCAACGGCTGGAGCGGCAGGGCCGCCTCTACCGCCACCTGTTCATCCTGGCCGCGCTGGGCCTCGTGGCCGCGCTGACCTACGGGGCCACCCAGCCGGTGCCGGAGGTGATCGAGGCAAGGGTGTTCAAGGCGCGGTATTTTAACGTGGTGGACAAGAAGGGGAACACCGTGGCGATCCTGGGGAGCTTGCCCAAACCCCTATTCGGAGGCTCCCTTACTCTCCATAATAGCGAAGGCAAACCGATTTTTATGGCCCACCAGGATACCAACCACGCTGGCGTCCTCAGCATATCAAACAAAACCGGCTTTGCTGTCGCCGAGATTAGAGTTGACGAGTTCGGCAACGGCATGGTGTTCGCCGGCAACCGCAAGGGCTGGAGCAGCAGCGTCAAGCCAAGCCCATAGTGATCCTCGCCTTCCTGGCAGGCGGGTCTCCAAACTATTGAAACGATAGCGGAGAGAGAGGGATTCGAACCCCCGATGAGATCACTCCCATAACAGATTTCGAGTCTGCCGCCTTCGACCTCTCGGCCATCTCTCCGAAGTCTCTTTTGGTAATTGCTTGGTTGCCGCGGGCCAAACTTGCCCGTGAAACAGAGGGTGGGTTTTAGCGCAATCCGGCCTTTGCGTCCATGCCGGCCGGGTTGCAGCGGTGGCGGGAATCGGTAGAGACTATACTTTCAGCCAGTATGCCTTCAGCCCCGGCTAGTCGCCGGCCTTTTGCACGGCCTTGCCGGGCGCGTCTTTCTGCCTGCCGCCCTTTATCGATTCCATGATATTGCTTATCAGGTCCACCGGGATGGGCACGATCGTGGTGGTGTTGTTGGGGCCAGTGATTTCAATCAGGGTCTGCATGAAGCGCAACTGCACGGCCACCGGGTCTCCACCGATGATATCGGCGGCGTTGCGCAGGTGCTGGGCGGCCATCTCCTCGGCCTTGGCCATGATTATCTTGGCGCGGCGGTCCCGCTCGGCCTCGGCCTGGCGGGCGATGGAGCGCTGCATTTCCTTGGGCAGGTCCACGTCCTTCAATTCCACCTGGGAGACCTTAATGCCCCAGGGGTCCGTGTGCAGGTCCAGGATTTCCTGCAACTGGCGGTTGATGACGTCGCGGTCGGAGAGCACGTTGTCCAATTCCACCTGGCCCAACACCGCGCGCAGGGTGGTCTGGGCCAGTTGGGCGGTGGCGTAGAGGAAATCCTCCACCTCGATGATGGCCTTCATGGGGTCCACCACGCGGAAATAGTTGACCGCGTTGACCTTCATGGTGACGTTGTCCTTGGTGATGACGTCCTGGGGCGGAATGTCCAGCACGATCGTGCGCAGGCTGACCCGCCGCATCTTGTCCACCAAAGGTATCAGCAGGATCAGCCCCGGGCCCTTGACTCCGATGGCACGGCCCAGCCGGAAGATCACCCCGCGCTCGTATTCAGGCAGGATGCGGATGGCCGCGATCAAAACCCCCAAAGCGATGGCGACCGCGACCAAAATGACCCAAATGTCTGCAAACATATCGGCCTTTCCCGAATTACGAGGCCGCGCCGGGCCGGCGCGGCTCCGCAACCGTTTCGGTTTCCTGTTGATCTTCTTCTAGGGCGCTCCGGGCGACGCGCAGCACCAACCCGTTTACCTCCGCCACCGTCACCTGCTTTCCCGCGGCCAGGGGCTCATCCGCCTCGGCCTTCCACAGTTCGCCGTTCAGAAACACCTTTCCCGGACGGCCCGGCCTGATTCTCTCACGCACCTGGGCCTCCATTCCCACCAGATTGGACTGGAAGGAGCGCGGCGGCACGCGGAAACTCCTGATCAGCAGCCGCCCGATCACCAGCGCCACCACGCCCGTCGTGGCCACCGCCGTGAAGACCATGGGCAGGGAGAGGCGCAGGTCCGTCTGGGTATCGTCGAGCAAAAAGATAGAGCCGATCAGCAGGGCGGACAGCCCGCCAACGCCCAACACACCGAAGCTGGGCACGAAGGATTCGGCGATCAGCAGAGCGATGCCCAGCAGCATCAGCCCCAGCGCCCCATAACTGACAGGCAAGGTCTGCATGCCCACCAGGGCGATCATGAGGCACACAGCCCCGACGATGCCCGGCAGATACATGCCCGGGTTGGAAAACTCGATGTACAGCCCCACCAGCCCCACGATCAGGAACAGGAACACCAGATTGGGGTTGCTCACCAGGGCCATGAACCCTTGCGAGAAGCTCATGTCCTGATACACCACCGGGCGCCCCACGGTGTTCAGCGCGCGGGATTCGGACTTGCTGAAGCGCACCACCCACCCATCGAGCTGCTTGACGAGATCGGTCAGATCGTCGGAGATCAGTTCGACCACCTTCAGTTCCAGCGCTTTTCTCTCGGTAATGGACTTCGATTCCCGCACCGAGGAGATGGCCCACTCCATGTTCCGCCCGCGCAGTTCGGCCACGGACTCGATGAAGGCGGAAGTGTCGTTGACGATCTTCTCCGCCATCACCTTGTCGTCCCCGCCCCCGAACAGGGACACCGGATGCGCCGCGCCGATGTGGGTGGCAGGCGCCATGGCCGCCACGTGGGAGGCCATGGTGATCATGGTGCCGGCCGAGGCGCCGCGGGCGCCCGCGGGAGAAATGTACACGATCACCGGCACACGCGTATTGAGCAGAAGCTGCACGATCTGGCGGGTGGATTCCAGCAGCCCCCCCGGCGTGTCGAGCTGGATGATCAGCGCCTCCGCCTTGGTGATGGTGGCCCGCTCCAGCGCCCTGCGGATGTAGGACTGGGTGGCCGGGGTGATGGCCTGGGCCACGGTGATCACGTGGATGGCCCCGGGCGTCGCAGGCGGGGCGGCCCAAACCGAAAGGCTCCCCAGCGCCAGCAATGCCGCAATCAGGAGATTTCTAATTCTTCCACCGGCCATGACCCGTCACCGAGATAAGGCGGCGCCTGCTCTTTTCGCTCTGCGCCGCGCGGCTGCCCGAAACCGACAAGTTTGCCCAATAAGCCAATGATACCCAATTTCGCGCCCGGATGGCACGGGAAAACCCAACCCAACGGCAGGCAAATTAACGGGGAGCCGGGGTGCCTGCGGAGGGGCCGCCTCAGGCAGGCTGCTGCTCGTTCAGTTCCAGCAGGGCGTTCAGGATGGCCGTGGCCACCGTGGCCAGGGGAATGGCGAAGAACACACCCCAGAAACCCCACAGGCTGCCAAATACGGCCACCCCGAGCAGAATGTACACCGGATGCAGCTTTACCGCCTCGGAGAAGATCAGCGGGGCGAGAACGTTGCCGTCAAGCACTTGAATGACGACGTAGGCGGTCATCAGCCATGCCAGGGGCGCTTCCATGCCCCACTGCACGTAACCCAGCACGAACAGGGGCACGGCCAGCCCGATGGCGCCCACGAATGGAATCAACACCGACAGGCCCGAGAACAGGCCCATCATGGCGGGATACCTGAATCCCAGCAGAAAAAAGACCACGGTGGACACGGTGCCCACGATGAAAATCTCCCAGACCTTGCCCCGCACGTAGTTGGCGATTTTCTGCTCCACTTCCTCCCAGATGCCGGCCAGCAGTTCCCTGTCCCTGGGCAGAAGCCGTGAAATCCCGCGCAGGAAAACAGCCTTGTCCTTGAGAAAAAAGAACACCAGCATCGGAATGAGAAACAGGTATATGACCCAGGTGGTGGCCTCCGGAATGGTGGCCAGGGAACGCGCCAGCAGCCACCCGCTTACCTGCTGGGTTTTCTCGCTCAGGAGTCCGCTTAATCGTTCCTGCTGATCCACCGGCAGGAACCCCTCCACCAGGGCCCACATTTCCAGGGCCAGCGCCTGCAGGCGTCCCGCCATGGCGGGGAAGTTCTTCACCAGCTGCAGCGCCTGCTTTACCGCCAGTTGCACGGGCCCCAGCAGGGCCAGCACGTAACACACAAGGAATACGGCATAGACGCCCCCCACCGCCAGCGCGCGGCTGTCCCGCCAGCGCTGCACACGGCGCACCCCGCCGTCCAGGAAATAGGCCAGCACCACCGCGATGAAAAAAGGCAGCAGGGGCTGGCGCAGGAAGGCCACCAACGCCACCAGCACCAGCAGCACGGCCAACAACGCGATGAAGCGGGGGTTCCCCAGCAGGTTCAGCATCCGCTGGTAAGAAGAGGTATGCGCGCTCATGTTCGCAGAACCCGAAATGAAACTGGTTGCCTGTGCTCCGGCACACAGGGTGGCGGATACGCGCAAGCCCCCGGGACGCCGCCAGGCAGGGAAGCTATTCGGCGGCCGGCCGGCCTTCGGGTTCCTCCTCGCCCATCAAACCGCCCATCACAGCAGAGAACCAATCCGTTCCCGGCTCCCCGAAATTGTCCGTGACGTGGCACATGATTTCCCCGCCCTCGCGCTCCTGCGTCACCCGCACCGCCTTGAGGCGCACCAACTCCAGCAGGGCGATGAAGGCCAGGATGATGGCCACGCGCTCCGCCAGAGGGGCGAGCAGTTCGCGGAACGAGACGATTTTCCGGTCCGCCAGGAGGGCCAGCATGTCCCGGATTCTGTCCTCCACCCTTTCGCGCTCTGGAATGACGTGCAGGGGCGTGTCCTGCTCCGTGCGTTCCAGCACTTCGCGGAAGGCCTCGATCAGCGCGAACAGGGAGACTTCCTCGAATTCCGGCTCCCCGCCGGCGGAAGGCGGGCTCTCCGGTGCCGCTTGGCGGGGAAAGATGTCCCGCCCCAGTTGGTCCAAGCTGCTCAACTCGTGGGCCGCCTCCTTGATTTTCTGGTATTCCTGCAACCGCAGCAGCAGCATTTCCTCCAACGTTTCCGGATCGGGCTCCTCGTCGTGAAAATCGCGGGGCAGCAGGGTTTTGGATTTGATCCAGATCAGAGTGGAGGCGATGGTCAGGAATTCTCCGGCCTGGTCCAGATTGATCTCTCCGATGCGCTCCACATACTCAAGGTAGGGCTCGGTAAGCTCCGCCAGCCGCAACTCGTTGATGTCCAACTGCTGCTTGCGCACCAGGTGCAGGAGCAGGTCCAGCGGCCCGTCGAAGACGGGCAGATTCACCTGAAAAGGGTCGTAGGCCGAGGCACGATCCTTTTCGTTGCCGTATTCGCTCATGAGGCGGATTCCGGAAAGATGAAAAAGTGGAGGGCTAAGGCCCCGGGAGGAGGCGGGCGTCCGCTATCAGCCGGATTTTTCAGATTCGGGAGGCTGCTCCGGCGCGGGCTCCCCTTCCGGGCTCCGTTCGGGTTCAGTTTCCTGGGCCGGATCTTCCGACTCGGGCTTCAGACCGAAATCCTGCCTTAAAATGCTCTCCGTGTCGCTCTTAAATTTACGGGTGCGCCGGAAGCGTTCTTCCACGTCCTCGGACACTTTGTCCATGTCCTCCCGCGAGATGATGATGCGCGGGCGGATAAAGACGATCAGGTTGGTCTTTCGCACTTCTTCGGAGCGGGAGCGGAAGAAGAAACCCAGCAGCGGAATGTCGCCCAGGCAGGGCACCTTGGTGACCGTTTCCACCTGCTGGTCCTGGATCAGCCCGCCGATGGCGATGGTGGTGTCGTTGTCCACCAGCACTTTCGTCTTCAGGGAGCGCTTGAGGGTGGTGATGGCCGATTGGTCGGTTCCCCCTACCCCTACGTTGCGCGAGGCCACGCTGCTGGACTCCTGTTCAATGATCAGCCGTACCTTGTCCTGTCCCGTGATCTGGGGCGTGATGGTGAGGATAATGCCGATGTCCTTGAACTCGAACTCGGTGGTGGTGTTCTCGGCGGCGTCCCTGAGAATTCTGGAGGATATGGGCACCACCTGGCTGACGTTGATTTCCGCCTGCTCGTTGTTGAGGGTCAGAATCTGGGGGTTGGCCAGGATGTTCAGGTCCTGATCGGTGCGGGTGGCGTTGATGAACGCGCTGAAAGACGCGAAGCTCTGGCCCTGGAAAGTAATCTCGTTGCCGACGATGCCCACCACCGCCCCGCTGCCCGTGGCCAGGGACTCGGCCAGGGTCCTCGGCGCGGCGCTGGGGCTGCCCACCCCAATGACGCTGTCTCCGGCCCGGATGGAGCCCTGCCAGTTCACCCCGAGTTGCAGGCTTTTTTCCAGGGTCATTTCCATAATCAGCGCTTCCACGAACACCTGTGCCCGGCGGATGTCCAGTTTCCTGATCAACTCGTCCATTGTCTCGATGGATTCCGGCGGTCCGAACACGATCAGCGAGTTGGTCGCCTTGTCCGCGCTGATGCTAATGCCGGAGCCGCCCCGCACGCGCGTTGCCCCGCTCCCGCTCTTTTTCTTGCCCAGGTCCTGCTTGACGTCGCTGAGGATTTTTTGCAGCTCTTCCGCGTCGGCATGCTTCAGGCGGTAGACCTTGATGCCGCTGTCCGGGGCCGCCCCGGGAACGTCGAGCGCCTCGATCAGTTTTTCCATCTGGGCCACGGTGAACGGGTCCGCCACGATAATCAGGGAGTTCGTATGATCCTCGGCCACAACCTTGGAACGCGCCCCCGTCACCGCCCTGGCCCTGCCCCTGCCCTTCTTGGCCCGGATTACCGGCCTGGCCCGGCCGGAGATGAGCGCGGTCAGGATAGGCTCGAGTTTCCTGGCCGAGGCATAACGCAGGGGGATGACCTTGAATTCGACGTCCTCCGGCGCGATGTCCAGTTCCTTGACCACTTCCAGGAAGCGCTTGATGTTGGACTCGGTATCCGTGAGCAGGATCACGTTGGCCGGGGCATACACCGCCAGGGCGGCCGACTTTGAGATGATCGGGGTGAGGGCCCCCTTCACCAGGTTTGCATCGGCGAATTTGAGCGGGATGATCTGCGTGAGGAATACATTGCCTTCCCGGCCACCCTCCGTGGACTTGCGCGTGGGCGAGGGAATACGCGATGCATCCTTGATGGGCACGATCTGAACGACCGGACTGCCCTTCTCTCTGATGGTGGTGTAGCCGTGCAGAGCCAGCACGGTCTCGAAAATTTTAAAAGCGTCCCTGCGCCTGAATTTCTTCGGCGAAACGAGGGTTATCTTGCCCTTGATGTCCTTCTCGTCCCAAATGAAAGCAATTCCCAGGGCGGCGGACATGGTGGACAGGAAGTTCACCAGATCCACGTTCTTGAAGTTCATTTCAATGGCAGTCCCCCGCCTTGCGGGCCGGGACGCCTTTTTTTTCTTTGCCTGACCCAGCGCCGGGAGGCCGTGCACGGAGATCAGCAAGACCGCCAAAAGCAGCCAGGCGAGCCAGCGAGTGGGTTTGGGCAGTGCAGACTTCAAGAACCCGCCTTCTTCAATTCAAGAGCAAAACAGGAGAAAGAAATAGTCCACTAATATCAAGCAACTGGAAATTCAAGAAACCTGCCAGCGAGCCGTTTCCCGCCCCATCGGGCAGGTCAGGCTGAGCCACCCTCCGCGGCGGTACCCCAGGCAGGATTGTTCAGGATCCACTCCGCGGCAGCGAGATCGCTGGCAGTGGTGATTTTCAGATTGCGCGTCTCGCCCTCCACGAAGGCCACATCCTGCCCGGCCGCCTCCACCAGTTGCGCGTCATCGGTCGCCGTGACGCCCTCCTGCCTCGCCCGTTGGTGTGCGTCCAGTAAGGTGTTCCAGTGAAAGCCCTGCGGCGTCTGGCAGCGGAACAGGCCGCTCCGATCCACGACTTCGCTACGGGCCGCATCTATGCGGCGCACGGTGTCCTGGATGGGAATCACCGGCACCACCGCCCGCCGCTTTTTCAACCCGTCAAGCACCCGCTCCAGCAGGGCGGGAGAACAGAATGGACGCGCCCCGTCGTGCACCAGCACCCAGTCCGGGGGATCGGCCTGAAGCGCGGCGATACCCCGCCAAACGGAATCCTGCCTCTCCGCGCCTCCTTCCACCAACGCCGCCAGTTCGCGCCCTTTGGAGCGCCCGGCAAGCATTGCGTTCAGACTTTCAAAGTCCTGCTTGCGCGCTACAACGCAAATGCGCTCAATGGCGGGGTGCGCCTGGAAAATCCGCAATACATGCTGGATCACGGACGCCTTGCCGATGGGGAGCAGGGCCTTGCTGTTTTCCCCTCCCATTCTCCTGCCATGCCCCGCGGCAGCAACGATTACCGCTACCCGATTGCCCTCGCCCCTGGCCAAATTCGCCCCGCCCGCAATAGTCCGTGACTGCGCCTTTCCGGCATTTCCATCATGTATCACACTGGGCCCTGGTTGGCATACAATCGCCATCCCCGAAAACGCCCCGGGGGCCGGTTCCCGCCATCCCTCCCGGCGGGACAAGCGGCCCGCCCGCCAACCCTCGCGGTTGACAGACAAAATTCCGAGGCAGTATCCTTTGCCTGACGTTTCCGATCCCGTCCGCGACGAACCCGCCCACACCCCCAAACATTTTTGAGGATTCTGATGTCAGACGTGCGCATGAAAGGCTTCAGAAACCGCACGGAAGTGAGCGCATTCCAGGCGCTGATCCGGGAGCGGATTGTGCCGGTGGGAAGCGAGGAAATTCCCCTGGCCGAGGCCGGCGCAAGGGTGCTGGCGGAGCCTGTGATCTCGCCGGTCAACGTGCCCGCGTTCCCGCGCTCCGCCATGGACGGCTACGCCCTGAAATCCGAGGAGACTTTCGGCGCTGACACCTACAATCCTCTCACCTTCAAGGTTGTGGGCGAGATCACGCCGGGCGCGCGCTTCCAAGGCTCAGTGGAGGCCGGCCAGGCCGTGCGGATCATGACCGGCGCTCCCATACCCGAGGGCGCGGATGCCGTGTTGATGGCCGAATACACTTCGGAAGCCAACGGAATTATGACGGCCACCGACGCGGTGGCTCCCAAAAAGAACGTGGGGAATATCGGCGAGGACATAAAGGCCGGGGATCGCGTGTTTGAGCCCGGCCGCTGGGTGCGTGCCCAGGACCTGGGCATCCTGGCATCCATCGGCGCAGCGCGCGTGAAGGCGTACAAGCGGCCCGTGGTGAGCATGCTCATCACCGGCAACGAGTTGCTGAAGCCGGGCGAGATGCCTGAAGGGCCGAAGATCGTGGATTCCAACTCGATCATGCTCAACATGATGATAGAGCGTGATGGGGCCGTGGTGGGGGAAATCAGGCACCTTCCCGACGACCGGGAGCTGATCCGCGACAGCCTGCTGCATGCGCCCGGGGAACTCATCATCACCACCGGCGGCACCTCGGTGGGGGTGGAGGACCATGCGCCCATGCTGGTCGAGGAGGAGGGCGAGTTGCTGGTGCATGGGGTGGCCATGCGCCCCTCGGCGCCCACGGGCTTCGGCATCGCCGGGGGGCGGCCGGTGTTCCTGCTGCCCGGCAACCCCGTGTCCTGCCTGGCGGCTTACGATTTTTTCGTGGGTCTGGCCATCCGCCTGATGGGAAAGCAAAGCGAGGCGTGGCCCTACCGCCCAGCCAACTATCCATTGAAGGAGCGCATTTCCTCACAGATCGGGCGGGTGGACTACGCCCGTGTAAAGCTGGTGGACGGGGAGGCGTTGCTGCTGGCCACCAGCGGGGCGTCCATATTGTCCACCACTTCCCAGGCCGACGGGTTCGTCGTGGTGGGGCAGGACTCGGAAGGCATGGCGGCCGGAGACACCGCCCGGGTTTGGCTGTACGAGTGAGGCCGCGGCAGGCAGGACACGCGCACGGCCCCGCGGCGAATAAAAGGCCGTTCCTATTTCGACCGTTCATATTTCGAATTAGCCTGTGATATATTTGGAAGATTGGCGCAACGCATCCCGCGGTGCGCCGGGAGGCACCGCGTGCCTGCCATGAACGGAACGGCGGAAGCCACACCAGCGAAGGACGGGGCAAGGTTTGAAGCAGGAGCAGTTTCTCAACGTCGTGAGCGCCGAGGACGCGCACAGGATCTTCCACGAGGCCGTGCGGCCGCAACCGCTGGGAGAAGAGGACGTGCCCCTCGGCGAGGCTTTGGGCCGGGTGCTGTCTCAAAACATCATCTCCACCATTGACGTGCCCCATTTCGACCGCAGCAACGTGGACGGCTTTGCCGTGCGCGCGCAGGACACCTTCGGCGCCGAGGAAACGGCCCCTGTTTTCCTCAAGCTGAGCGACGAGGTCATCCACACCAACGTGGCCCCACGCACCGAGGTCACCGAGGGCATGGCCACCGGCATCGCCACGGGCGGCGTAATTCCCCGCGGCGCCGACGCGGTGCTGATGGTGGAATACACCATCCCGCAGAACGGCGGCATCATGGTGCACAGGTCTCTTGTGCCCGGCGCGGCCATTTCATACGCGGGGACGGACATCGGCGCCGGGGAAACCGTGCTGCAGCGCCGCACCCGGCTTACCTCGCGGGAAACGGGCGTGCTGGCCGCCATCGGAAGGGCGCAAGTCCCCGTATTCCGCCGTCCGCGGGTGGCCATCCTTTCCACCGGGGACGAGATCATTCCGCCGGGTGCGCCCATGTCCCTGGGGAACATCTACGACTCCAACGGCACCATCATCGCCGATGCGGTTTCCGAAATCGGCTGCGAACCGGTGCGCTTCGGCATCGTCGAGGACGACGAAGCCAAGCTCAAGACCGTGCTCGAGCAAGCCCTGGAATGCGACTTCGTGCTGCTCTCCGGTGGAACGAGCAAGGGCGCGGGGGACCTCAACTACCACGTGGTGGCCAAGTTCGGTGCGCCGGGCATACTGGTACACGGCGTGGCCTTGAAGCCCGGCAAGCCGCTGTGCCTGGCCGTGATCCGCGAGACGCCCCTGGCCATCCTGCCCGGCTTCCCCACATCCGCCGTGTTCACCTATCATGAGTTCGTCGCGCCTGTGCTGCGGCTGATGGCCGGACACGGAGAGGCGCGCCAGGGCAGCCTGGAGGCCCGGCTGCCCATGCGGGTCAATTCGGAAAAAGGGCGCACGGAATTCCTGCTCGTCAATCTGGTGGAAGGGGAAGCGGGCTACTCCGCCTATCCCATGGGCAAGGGCTCTGGCTCGGTCACGGCGTTTTCCAAGGCCGACGGCTTTATCGCCATAGACCGCAACTCGGAAATCCTGGAGGCCGGAGAACCGGTCAACGTCACCCTGATCGCCAGGGAGCTCTCCCCGGCGAACCTGATCGTCATCGGCAGCCAGTGCATCGGCGTGGATTACCTGCTCAGCCTGCTGAGCGAAGAGGGCTGGCACGTAAAGTTCATTCCCGTGGGCAGCCAGGGCGGTCTCGCGGCGGCCATGCGCCAGGAATGCGACGTGGCCGGCATGCACCTGCTGGACGAAAAGACAGGCCTCTACAACGCCCCCTTCCTCGACGGTTCGCTGGAACTCCTGAAGGGCTACGGACGCAAGCAGGGCCTGCTCTTCCGCCCGGGGGACGAACGCTTTGCCGGCAAAGGCCTGGAAGAAGCCATGGCCGCGGCATTGGCCGATGAATCTTGCCTGATGATCAATCGCAATCGGGGCAGCGGCACCCGCGTTCTGATTGACAGGCTGCTCGCCGGAGCGGCCCCCAAGGGCTTTCACGCCGAAGCCAAATCCCACAACGCCGTGGCCGCGGCGGTGCTGCAGGGGCGGGTGGATTGGGGCGTGGCCATCGAAAACGTGGCCCGCCCCCTGGAGTTGGGCTTCATCCCCATCGTGGACGAGGAGTACGATTTCGTCCTTCCCAAAAACCGCATGGGGCGCGAGCCGGTGCAGGCCTTCCGGGCGTTGCTGAAGCGGGAGGAAACGCGGCAGGGCCTGCGGGAGCTGGGCATGAGCGTGGGAGCGGACAGTTGAGCGGTACTCCGGCGGGGGAGGTGTGGGCGCTCATCCCCGCCCGCTTCGGCTCCACCCGCTTTCCCGGCAAGGCCCTGGCCCGGCTTTGCGGCAAGCCGATGGTGCAGCACGTCTACGAGCGCACCGCCCGGGCGGCCACGGTAAGCCGGGTGCTGGTGGCCACGGATGATGGGCGCATCGCGCAGGCGGTGCGGGATTTCGGCGGCGAGGCGGTAAATACCGGGGAGCATCCCACAGGCACGGACCGCATCGCGGAGGCCCTGCGCATCGCAACGGATCAATCCGGCCCACCGGCCTGGGTGTTGAACGTGCAGGGGGATGAGCCCATGATCGATCCGGCGGACCTGGATACGCTGGTCGAAGGCATGGCCAACCTGCCGGGCGGAGAGATGGGGACCCTGGTGTACCCGCTGAAATCGGAGGAGGAACTGCACGACCCGAACGTGGTCAAGGCCGTGCTGGACGGGCAAGGGCGGGCCCTGTATTTTTCCCGGGCGCCCGTTCCCTATCCGCGGAACGGTGGGCCGCTGGGCTGGCGCCACATGGGCGTGTACGTTTTCCGCACCGATTTCCTGCTCACCTTCGCGGACATGGCCCCGACCCCGCTGGCGGAGCGCGAGCAACTGGAGCAGTTGCGGGTGCTGGAGCACGGCCACGCCATTCACTGCTTCGAAGCCCGTTCACCGAGCATCGGCGTGGACGTACCCGCCGACCTGGCACGGGCCGAGGCCCTGCTGACCTCTATTTGAATGATATAGAAGGCGCGCGATGTTTGCCCTGAAGTCGTTTCATAAGATCGAAATTCCGTTGTTCCTGCTGGCCGGTCCGGACGTGATCGAGGACGAGGTGCGCCCCGGGCAGACCCTGGCTTTCGCCCGGCGTCTGAAAGAAATCTGCGGGGAACTGGACATCCCGTTTGCCTTCAAGGTTTCCTACGACAAGGCCAACCGCACCTCCCTGGGGGGATTCCGGGGCCCCGGGCTGGCCGGTGCCATGGAAATCTTCCGGGCCATCAAGCAGGAAGTAGGCGTGCCCCTGTTGTCCGACGTGCACCGCTTTGAGGAGATCGAACCGGCGGCGGATCTGTTGGATATTTTGCAGATTCCGGCGTTCCTGTCCCGCCAGACCGATTTTCTGGTGGAGGTGGCCCGCACGGGCAAGATCGTCAACTGGAAGAAAGGCCAGTTCATCTCGGCCCGGGACGTGGAACACGCCATCGGCAAGATGACCGCCGGCGGGAACGAGCGCATTATCATCACGGAGAGGGGCTACTCCTTCGGATACAACAACCTGATGGTGGACATGCGCGGCTTTCACATTATGAAACAGTTCGGCTACCCCGTGGTGATAGACGCCACCCACAGCATCCAACTGCCCTCCGGCGGCGCGGGGCAATCGGCGGGGGAGCGGGAATTCGTGGCGCCCATCGCCCAGGCGGCGGTGGCCGCGGGCGCGGACGGCGTGTTCATGGAAACCCACGAAGACCCGGACATCGCCCTGTGCGACGGGCCCAACATGATCCCCATGGATCAGGTCTCGGCCCTGATGCAGCGCCTGAAGCAAATCCATCGGATTGTGCGGGAATAGCCACCTGCGGCGGACCAACCCAACCACGGAACACACCATGAGCGACATTCTCGACGCAGCCAGGACGGCCCTGCAAATCGAAATTGACGGCCTGCAGGGTCTGCTCTCCCGGCTGGGTGCGCCTTTCGAGCAGGCGGTGCGCACCATTCTGGAGCGCAAGGGCAAGGTGGTCGTGGCCGGGGTGGGAAAAAGCGGCCACGTCGGCCGCAAGGTCGCCTCCACTTTTTCCAGCACGGGCACGGTGGCCGTGTTTCTGCATCCCGCGGAGGCCGTGCACGGCGACCTGGGCATAGTGAGCCGGGACGATACGCTGCTGGCCATCTCCAATTCCGGCCAGACCGAGGAATTGATCCGCCTGCTGGGGCCCCTGCGCCGGATCGGCGTGCCCTTGATCGCCATGACCGGAGATGAAAACTCCGAGCTGGCCAAGCGGGCGGAGGTGCATCTGGACGTGTCCGTGGACAAGGAGGCCTGTCCCATGGGGCTCGCCCCCACCGCCAGCACCACCGCCGCCCTGGCCATGGGGGACGCGCTGGCCGTGTGCCTGCTGAAGCTGCGCAATTTCACGCCGGAGGACTACGCGCTGTTCCATCCGGGGGGCAATCTGGGCAAGAAGCTGGTCACCACCGTGGCGGACATCATGGACAGCGGCGAAAAGGTGCCCGTCGTGAGCAGCTCAGACCCGGTGCAACGGGTGATCGAGGTCATGCAGGAGAAACGTTACGGGCTGACCGCGGTGGTTGACGAGGGAGGTATTTTGGAGGGCGTGTTTTCCATGGGTGATTTTACCCGCCTGCACCTGAAGGACCCAACCCTGGCCTTCATGGAAGCGCCCATTTCCGGATTCATCACCCCGGGATCCAAAACCACCGCACCGGACGCGCTGGCCGCGCGGGCGCTCAACACCATGGAGACCTACAACATCCGCGCGCTGTTCGTGGTGGATGAGGGCGGCCGGCCCATCGGCATTATCGGGTTGTATGAAGTGCTGAAGGCAATAGACTACTGAATCATTCCGGATAAATTATCCGGAACACCTGCTCGGCCCCACTACGCAGCACGAAAATATACTCCCCCTCTTTGCTCTTCCTGATTCCGCGGCAGACCGGCTCGTCCACGTCTTCCACGGTTGCGCAGAGTTCGTCCCCCTGGACGGTCCATTCTCCCTTGTCGTCAAAGACGCCGTCAACTTCACGGGAGGTGCTCCACTCGCCGTTTTCCTCGTAGCGGATGAAATAACCACCGGGAAAGACCACGATGTTGCCGACCAGCAGGGTCTTGATGTCATCACCCTCGAGCAGGTAACTTTCCACAGATTGCTTGGGCGCCGGCCCAGACTCGCGCACGATTGCCGAGCCGGTGGAACTCCACTCGGCTGTGCGCGAGGAATCGGCCACGGGCGCCGGTTTCTCCGGTTCCGGCGGCGGAGGCTCACGGATCGGCCTGGGGTTCGGATTGGGCGGGATGCCGAACAATTTTGCCAGCGCCACCAGCTTCGGGGCACCCACGGGGTCCGCATCGTCGAGCAGGGAGTAAAATTTTTCCGCGACCCCGCCCCGCACGTGTTCGAGGGCGCCGGGCTGGGCGTCAACGATTTCGAAGGAGACCAGCCAGCCATGCTCGGTGTAAGCCAGGAATTTTCCCGCGGCGACGACCTGCACCCCGTGCAGGCTCCTCACCTTCGAGCCCCGCTCATTGCGGGGGAGGAAGAACGAGTACTCCCACTCCTCCATCACCCTTTGGGTGAGCACCCGGTCGGCCACCTCGAATTTTTCGGCAGCCAGATAGGCTTGCGGCAGCTCCTCCTGATCGTCCCACGCCGGCTTCCACGGCGCGAGTTTGAGAAACACCAGCCGCGGCTTGTCCCCTGCGCTCTGCGCATGCAGGGGCAAGGCCGGCAGCATCAGCATGGCCGCCAGCGCCAGGCCCGCGCATATGGTCGCCGTAGTTGAAACTCCGCGTTTCACGGATACCCCCCGCTGCAAGGAACGTTACAAGGATCGTTGCCATGGACCCGTGTGCCCGCGGCGTTGGGCGCCCCGGCGGCACGGATCTCTCACCCCGCGGCCATGCCAATCCTGGGCCAAACGCCGCCCCGCCCGAAGGCGGACGCCGCGCCACCCAACTCCGGGCCTCAATCCATGGACAGGATGATCTTACCGAAATTTTTGTTGGCTTCCATGGCCTCGTGCGCGGCCACCACCTCGTCGAGCGGAAACACGGAGTCTATGACGGGCTTGAGCTTTCCTGAAACCAGAGGGGGCAGCCAGCGCTCCAGGAAGCGCGCGGTGATGCCCCGCTTGTCCTCCAGGGAACGGCTGCGCATCACCGAGCCGAACACCTGAAGCCGGTTGCGCATGACCGTGGAAAG
Organism: uncultured bacterium; assembly: GCA_965369935.1. Classification (GTDB taxonomy): domain Bacteria; phylum SAR324; class SAR324; order SAR324; family JACQKK01; genus JAPUIH01. The sequence continues at coordinate 6,624 of CBDUSX010000011.1, read as the reverse complement.
GTCAATCTCGCACTTGGCTCCGCCCATCAGCGCCACCAGCACCAGCCTCCCGCCGGGGCGCAGCACCGCGAGATTGCGGCTCAGGTAGCTGGCGCCCAGAAAATCCTCCACCACGTCCACCCCGGCCCCATCGGTAAGCCGCTGAATTTCTTCGGCAAAATCATGAGTTCGGTAGTTGATGCCGCCGTCGGCGCCCAGGGCCATGGCCCGGCGGATTTTCTCGTCGGAACCGGCAGTGAAATAGACCCTGGCCCCGATATGGTGGGCCATCTGAATTGCGGCGGTGCCGACGCCGCTTCCCCCGGCGTGAATGAGCACCGCTTCGCCTGGCTGCAGGTTGCCCAATACGAATACGGTTTCGTTGGCGGTGAAGAACACCTCCGGCACGGCCGCGGCCTCGGCGAAGCTCCAGCCCTCCGGGATGGGCATGGCCATTTCGCGGTCAATGAGGGCGTATTCCGCATAGCCGCCGCCCCCGACCAACCCGAAGACCCGCGTCCCCTTGGCGAAGCCCTCCACTCCCGGCCCGCAGGCCTCCACCTCGCCGGCCAGTTCCAACCCCAGGATATCGGATTCGCCCTTGGGCGGGGGGTACATGCCCTTGCGCTGCAAGGTGTCCGCCCGGTTGAGGGCGGAGGCCCGCACCCGCACCAGAAGTTGCTCCGCGGCCGGCACCGGCGGCTCCACTTCCGACACCCGCAACACCTCCGGACCGCCATGTCCGCTCTGCGTGACCGCTCTCATGTCAACTCCCTTGGGTTAAGCAAGGCCCGCCGGACGCCGCGCACCTCACAGCCAGTATACGATAAGCCCTTCCCACAGCACCAGTTTCAGGCACAGCGCCACCATGGTCGCCTTGAACAGCAGCAGGAAATACCTTTCGCTCACGTAATCCATCAATTTTCTGCCCAGCAGGGTGCCCAGCACCACCGCCGGCATCATCACCAGCAAGCTGGGCATGGCCTTGCCGAAGTCGAACCCCACCAGCCCGAAAGCCACGATCTTCACCACATGGCCCAGAGCGCCGAACAACCCCAGGGTGACGTTGATGGACTCATTGCTCAGATCCTTGCGGATCATGAACACCCCGGCGAACATTGCGACCACGCCCACCGTGACCGAGAGCACCCCCACCACGAAGCCTAGCGGGATGAAACCCCAGGGCGGCAGTTCCCGCCCGCGGAAAAAGCGCAGTTCGCGCAGGATCAGCATGGCCAGAATGGATGAGCCGATCAGCACCTGGATGCCCCGCTCGGAAAGCCCCTGGAACACCCACATCCCCAGCACCCCGCCGGGCGCGATCAGCAACGCATACCGCCACACCAAGTGCCAGGCAATGTGCCGCCACAGCAGGTAAAAGCGCGTGAAGTTGCCGCAAAGCTGCACCATGCCGTGAAATGGCAGGGCTTCCGCCGGCCCCATGAACATCAGCAGGGCGGCCATCAGAATGGCTCCCCCGCCAAAGCCCACCAGCGCGGTAAAGCAGGCCTGCGCAAAACCCACCAGGGGCAATAGGATCAACTCGTGCAAGAATTCCGACTCCAACGATAAATGACCACGCCGGCGCATCCTTCGCTGCCGCCCCGGCCCCTCCTGCCCCAGTGGAGGCCATAGCCCGTTTGCGGGGGGAAATCAAAAGCCCCGCGCCTGCCCCGGCGCGCGCCGTCCGGCAAGACGCACCACGATCCGCATACGGAACGCGGGCTTTACATGTCCCTTGCGGAGTGGGAAATTGACCCATCATCAGGCACATAGGTCCTCAACCCGAAACCATGCCGGGCCCCCGCGGCCTGCCCGCTCCAGGAGATCCCATGCGACTCCCACTGACCCTATTTTCCCTGGCCGTGCTGGCATTGTTCCTGATCTGGCACCTGTCCGTGCTGCTGGCTCCGCAACGGCGGCGGGGATTCGCGGCCGGAGCCGGGCAAGGCGCCTCGGCACTTACCATGAGCATCGAGGCGCTGTTCCGGGACGCACTGTGGACCTACGTGCCTTTTGCGGCCATCGCCCTGCTGCTGTTCTCGTCCGGCAAGCCCGACCTGCTTCCCCAATGGGCCGGCTGGGCCGTGGTGTGCTTGCAGGTGCCGCGCTCCATCGCGGTGTACCTGGAACGGCCGCGCATCCGGTCGTTCTTCGGGCTGCTGGCCCTGATCTGCCTGATATACCTGTGGTTGCTGCAGCTGCCCTTCTTCGCCCCCTTGCCCGCCTGACAGCCATGGCCGGGCTCGAGGCGCTTTACTGTCACCTGCCGTTCTGCCACACCATCTGCCCTTTTTGCGCCTTCGCGGTGCACGGCAACCGGCCGCATTTGCACGGGCCCTACCTGGAAGCCCTGGGGCGCGAGATCGCCCTGCTGGCCGCCGAGCACGATGGCAAGGCCCAGCTCATCTCCGCCCTCTACTTCGGCGGCGGCACGCCATCCACCCTTTCCCTGGAAGAGGTGCGGACGCTGCTGGGAGAGATCGCGGCGCGCTTTCACCTCTCCGCGGATGCGGAAATCGCCTTCGAGCTCAATCCCGAGGACGCAACAGAGGATTATCTGCGCGGCCTGGCGCAAGCGGGCATCAACCGCGTCAGCCTGGGCCTGCAAAGCCTGGATGCGGACACCCTGAGAGCCTTGCGGCGCAACCACGGGGTTGGCGAGGGCCTGCGGGCCGTGGAGGCGGTGCAGGCAGCGGGTTTGGAGAATTTCAATCTGGACCTGATGTTCGGGGTGCCGGAAATACCGCAGGCGGCCTTCGAAGCCGATCTGGAAAAAGCTGCGGCCATGCGGCCCGCCCATATCTCCCTGTACGGCCTGGACCTGGAGGAGGGCACCCCGTTTGCCCGCGACCCGGCAATTCAGGAGTGGATGACGCGCCACACCGCCCGCCAGGCCGAGCAATTCCTCCGGGCTTCGGAGCAGCTTACCTCCCGCGGCTACTTGCACTACGAGGTTTCCAATTTCTGCCTGCCGGGCAGGGAAGGACGGCAGAATCTGGTGGTGTGGGCCGTGGGCAACTACCTGGGTTTCGGCACGGGCGCCCACTCCCACCTGGACGGGCAAAGATGGCACAACGAGCGTCACCTGCGGGCCTACCAGCGCCGGCTGGCGGCGGGAGAACTCCCCGTGGCTTACCGGGAGACCCTGACGCGGGAAAAACTCGCCAATGAGGGATTGATGCTGGCCCTGCGGCAGGCCGGCGGGCTGGACGTGCCCCGCTGGGAGCGGCGCTACGGGTATGCCTGGGCCTCATGCAGGGCGGAGATTTCCCGCCAACTCCAGCAGGAGGGCAAGGCCCGCTGGGACGGCCGGACGCTCGCCCTTACTCCGCAAGGCTTTCTGGTGGCCGACGCCATCACCGCGCGGCTGATGGTGGAGTGAACCCTCCCCAGCTCTCACTTGCGCCCTGCTTCGAGCTCCCGCAGAGCGGCGCCCAGCGCCTCCATTTCCATGCCAAAGCGCTCCCAGTCTCCGTCCCGGGAGGCTTTGAGCATGCGCTCGTAGTGCTGCACAGCCTTGCCGCCCGGGGTTCCCTTGCCGCCGCGGAGGGCCTTGGGCAAGGCCGCCGCGGTGCGTGCCGCCGGTCTGCGCGCCCTGCCGTCTTTGGACGTGCCGAAAATCTGAGCCAGGGCATCGTCCAAGCTCTCGCCCATGGCAATTTCATTCTGGTAGCCCACCACCACCCGCTTCAACTCGGGTATCCGCCCCTCCTCGGCCCTAAGATAAATGGGCTGGATGTAGATCAGGGAGGACTTGATGGGAATGACCAGCAAGGTGCCCCGGATCACGTTGGAACCGCTCTGGTCCCACAGGGTAATTTGCTGGGAGACGGCCCCATCCTGATTGATGCGGGCCGCGATCTGCTTCGGCCCGAAGATCAGTTTCTGCTTGGGGAAGATATAGGTCACCAGCTTGCCCAGATTCTCCCCGTCGCTGCGGGCCACCATCCAGGCCGCCATGTTGTCCTTGGAGCGGGGCGTAACGGGCAACATGAGGATGAACTCCTCCTTTTTCTCGCCGGGCAGCTTCATCACCGTAAAGTACGGCTCCATGCGCTTCTGCCCCACCACGGGCACCTCCCACTGGTCTTCCTTCTTGTAGAAGGTGTCCACGTCCCGCATGTGGTAGGTGGCGTACATGAAGGACTGCACGCTGAAATAGTCGAAGGGGTGCCGCAGGTGGGCCCGCAGGCCCTCGGGCAACTGCGAGAGCGGCTTGATCATGCCTGGAAATATCGCGCCGTAGGCCCGCGCGATGGGATCCTGGGTGTCCACCAGATAGAAACTGACCGACCCGTCGTATGCGTCCACCACCACCTTGACCGGGTTGCGCATGTAGTTTCCCAGGTTCGGCACCATTTCCGAGTAGGGATAGTGTTCCGAGGACGTGTAGGCATCGAATATCCAGACCAGCCGCCCCTCGTGAATCACCAGATAGGGATCCTGGTCAAAGAAAAAAAACGGGGCAATCTTGCGCACCCGATTGGCCACGTTGCGATGCATCAATACGCGGGTCTGATCCGTGAAATCCTTGGCCAGCAGGATGTTTACGTCCCGCAAATACGCCGCGAACAGCAGGCGGCGCAGGAAGGATCCCATCCAGACGCCTCCTTCGCCCTGATACGTGGTGGAGATGTTCTCCGCCCCTTTCGGGTAGTCGAACTCCTTCTGATCGGTCTTGACGTACACCGGCTCATCCACCACTTCCCCGTAGTAGATTTCCGGACGCGTGATATCGAGGATCGGATCGCTTTTGCTGGGAGGAAGATCCTTTATGAACAGCACCGGCAGCCCTTGCTCGTCCACCCGGTTCACCGGGCCCAGCGTGAGCCCGTAGCCGTGGGTAAAGGTCAGCCGCTCGTTGACCCAGGTGCGGCTGGGCAGGGAAGCCGTGTTGAGTTCGCGCGGGGAGAGCATGGTCTGGCGCAACTCACCGTCAATCACGTAGCGGTCGTTGTCCACCGACACGAAATCGTAATAGGTGCGGATTTCCTGAATCTGGGCGAAGGTGTCCAGCAGCGGCTCGTGATCCCACAGCCGGATATTCTGGATGGTGGCCCGGTTTTCCTCGATGTCCCGCGCCGTAAGCTGGGACTCCTCGGTGAGCGGAATATCCACCACCGCGTCAAGGGCGAAGGCCCTGCGCGTGGCTTGGATATGATGCTCCAGGTACTCCCGCTCCTTCTGGAGCTCGTTGGGCTTGACGTTCAGCTTTTGCAGCAGGGAGACGTAGACGCCGCCCCCGACGTAGACCAGCACCAGCAGGGCCGCCGCGCCCATCAGAACCTTGTAGCGCTGCCGGTGCAGCGCATAGACGAGCAGAACGGCGCACACCAGCGCCGCGACAATTTTGATGGCCAGAACGGGCAGCGTGCCGTTGATGTCCGCATAGCCGGGGCCGGTGAACAACCCTCCGGTCTGGTGAAGGGTGGCGAACCGTTCCAGGTAAAAGCCCCAGGCCATCACAATCAGCATGAAGGCCCCCAGCCCCGCCACATGCAGCCGGCAACTGAGGGGAAATCCGGCCAGGGAGAACTTCCCGCCGCTGCTGGCCCGGCCGGCCTGGACTTTCAAGAAGTAGATCAGCCCCGCGCCCATCAAGGAGAGCAGGCCCATGGACCACACGAAGGATTGCAGCTTGTCCAGGAACGGCAGGCTGAACACGTAAAATCCAACGTCGCGTCCCAATATCGGATCCACCAGCGCCGTTCCCCCGGCGTCCTGAAACCCTCCGCCGTTCAGGTAAAGCAGCGCCGATTCCCAGCCCCCCGACACCGCGAACCCGGTGACCAGCCCCACCACCACGCACAGCCCGAGCGCGGTGCGTTGCGCGTTCTTTTTGTTCACCAACTGGCCGATAGGGGTGATGACGATTTCGGGAGGCAGAAACTGGGTCAGGTCGCCCATGGTGCGCAGGGCGAGGAACAGGTTGGCGAAGAGAAACAGTCCGGTGGCTGCGCCGCCGATGATGCCGATCACGACTTCCGCCACCACGATGCGCTTAAACACCTGCCCGTAACCCTGGGTGCCGAACCAGAGGTAATCCACGATCAGTTCCAGCACGTTGGAACCGAGGTAGGCAAATACGATCAGCACCCCGACGGCGATCCAGATCAGTTTTCTTGCGGACATTTTCTCCTCGCGTTTCAGGTTCGCCTCTGCCCTTCAGCCCCTGTAGTTCTTAGCCCAATCGGCGCAGGGAAGCCAGGATTGAAACACTCCCGCAAATTCCCGTTGGCAGATTCCCATTGACACGGACATGTCCGATGGGCCAAAAGTAACCCTTGCTGTATCCGGGACGTTACATAACATAAGAGTTCCATAATACAGAGCCAATCAGCCGAGAGGAAGCAGCGATGTCCTGGGCCGTAATCTTTGGAGGAATTGCCTTCATGATCGTCGCGGCGAGCCTGTCGTTTATCATCTCCCTGAAACTGCAAAAGAAGTAATCCCCGGCGGTTGATGCACCACCGGGAGTGCTGCCTGGACGGAATACGGTATGTTCGACTTATTCGGCTACTTGATGGAAGCGTTTTTGTGGTTCTGGATCATGATCATCGCGATGATCCCCAATGCCTTCATGGGCGGCCTGACCATCTGCGTCGCGGCCACCGTGATGACCTACTTCAGCAAAAAGACGAA
>CBDUSX010000010.1:0-23744 GCA_965369935.1 uncultured bacterium | reverse complement strand
AGCTGGGGCGCCAGGGATCGAACCTGGGAATGACGGGATCAAAACCCGCTGCCTTACCGCTTGGCTACGCCCCATGGAATGGCGCGCGGAGGCACCTCGTCCACTTTAAATTTCACCCCTGTTCTTGTCAAACCGATTTTGCCCATGCGCCTGCAATCCTTAGCGCGGAGCCCGCTGTTCATCAGGTCATGGGTGCCGGATTCCGCCTTCGACCTGCGGGAAGTCGAGTGCGATTCGCGCAAGATCGAGCCGGGCGCGGGGTTCTACGCCCTGAAAGGTTTGCGGGAGGACGGCCACGGCTATCTCGCTGCAGCCCTGGCGGCGGGAGCTTCCGTGGCGTTCGTGTCCGACGGGGCATGCTTCGAGCGGCTGGAGGCGGATTCGGCGGAGGGCCTGGCCGGCGTGTTTCAGGTGCCGCCGGGGCGCGCGGCGCTGGCGGACCTGGCCGCCCTGCTCTATTCCCGGCCCTCGGAGGAATTGACCCTGCTGGGGGTGACGGGCACCAACGGCAAGACCACCGTCAGCCATCTGGTGGCACAGCTCTACGGCGCTCTGGGCAAGCCCTGCGGCGTGATCGGCTCTCTGGGCCTGTTCCTGGGGGACGACAACCTGCATAGCGAGCGCACGACGCCGGAGGCGCCGGTGATCTCCTCGTTTCTGCGCAGGTGCGCGGAAGAGGGGGTGGGGCAGGCGGCCATGGAAGCCACCTCCATCGGCATCGCCCTGGAACGAACGCGGAACCTGGCCTTCCGGGCGGCGGCGTTCACCAACCTGACCCAGGACCACCTGGACTTTCACGGCTCCCTGGCGGCGTACGGGGAGGCGAAGAGCCGCCTGTTCCTGGAGCACGATACGGCCCATGCCGTCATCAACCGGGACGATCCCGCCGGGGAGGCGCTGGCCGGGCGCCTGGGCCGCGAGCGGCCCGGCCTGCCCGTGCTGACCTTCGCCCTGGGCCGCCAGGCTGATTTGAGGGTGGAGCAGGTGGCCTCCGGCGCGGCGGGAAGCCGGGGGCTGCTGCGCTGGGGAGAGCGGCGCGAGCCCTTCCAGACTTCGCTGCTGGGCCGCTTCAACCTGTCCAACCTGCTCGCCGCCCTGGGACTGCTGTTGGCGGCGGGGGAGGACTGCGGAGCGTTGGCCGCCGCGGTGAGTGCGTGCCGGGGAGTGGCGGGGCGCTTCGAGGAAATTCCCTGCGGCCGCCCGTTCACCGCCGTGGTGGATTATGCGCACACGCCCCATGCCCTGGAAAATGCGCTGCTCACCGCCCGCCAGTTCGCCGCCGGGCGGGTGGCGGTGGTGTTCGGGTGCGGCGGGGAGCGGGACGCCGCCAAACGCCCCATGATGGGCGCCATCGCCTCCAGGCTGGCCGACCGGGTGGTGATTACCAGCGACAACCCGCGCGGCGAGGACCCGGAGGCCATCATCGCCCAGATCGCCGCCGGCCTGGACAGCAAATCAGGAGAGGTGGAGCGGATCGGGGGACGCAGGGAAGCTATCCGGCTGGCCCTGGACGGCGCGCGCGAGGGCGACGTGGTGCTCATTGCCGGAAAGGGCCACGAGGCCTACCAGGAAATCGCGGGCGAAAAGCTGCCCTTCGACGATCGGGAAATCGTTCGCGAGTGGGCCGGCGAGCGGACGTGAGCGGTCAGGCCCCAGGCGGAAAAATGAGCCGGCGGGGCGTCCGCCGGCTTCAGAAGGTTGGCTGTATTGCGGCATTATAGAAGGGGGTGGGGCGGATTTTGCGGAGAGGCGCGTACGCCTCCCGCAGGGGGATCAAACCCGCCCCGGAGTCAGAGCTGGGATCGGACCTATCGCTTCAGGTTGACCAGGTCGGCGAGCATCTCGTCGCCGGTGGTGATCACCTTGGCGTTGGCCTGGAAGGCCCGCTGGGTCTCGATCATCCGCACGAATTCGGTGGACAGGTCCACGTTGGATTTCTCCAGATTTCTGGACTTCAATCCGCCGAACTTGCCCTCGCCCGGATTGCCCGTGATGGCCTTGCCGGAATCCTGGGTTTCAACGAAGCGGTTGTCGCCCGCGCGCTGCAGACCCGGGTTGTTGACAAAGCGGGTCAGGAACGCGCGGTGCAGCGCCCGTACCTCGCCGTTGTCGAAGAATCCGGTCACTATACCCTGGTTGTTGATCTCGAAGTTCTCCAACTGGCCGGGCCTGTTGCCGTCGGCTTCCAGCTTCAGGATGCCGAATTGCGATGCGAAGGCCGTGATGCCTTCCAGCCCCGTACGCTCGTCGGTCGGGTCATTCGGGTTGGAGCCCGCGCCCAGATTGATGCCGATGGTCTGGGGGTTGTCCGTGAAGAACACCGTCACCTGCGGAACATCGGAGCCCTGCTCCAGCGCCCTTTCCACCAGCACCGGCGGGCCGGGCGGGATGATCTGGCCCTGCGGACCGACCTGGGCCGGGCCGGGGGGCACGAAGGTGCCGTTGGTGGTTTCCAGCAGACGCCCGTTGTCGGCGAACTTGAGGAACCCGCCGCCTACGGCGATCTGCCGGTTGGGCTCCCCGCCGACGTCCGAGGCATTGACCACCAGGTACCACTGCCACTGGTTTTTGGTGCCCGTGCCGGGAATGGGGGCGCCGGTGGTGGGGTCGATCGCGGCCGGGCCGTCGGGCAATTTGCGGAACACCACGTTGACCACGTGCTCGCCGCCGCGCTCGTCAATCACGGTCACGGCGGTGGCGTTGTTGTACATTTCCGGCTGCACGTTGGTCGGATCGAACTGCACCTCGGGCAGCGCGGCCTCGAAGTTCACGTTCGCCGCAAGCAGAATGCCGGTATTGTCGGCGCCGTCCCCGGTGGCCCTGGGCGGATCGTTGAGGCCAACCAACTGCACGGGCTTGGGAATGCCCTGCACCTCTCCGGTGACCGGGTCCACGTCTCTCATCAGGACGTTCAGGCCGTTCACCGTGACCAGGAACCCTTTTTCGTCCAGTTCGAAGTTTCCCGCCCGCGTGTAGAAGACGCGGTTGTTTTTGTCGCGAAGGGTGAAAAAGCCGTCCCCCTCCAGGGCCATGTCCAGGATGCGGCTCGAGCCTTCCATGCTGCCGGGATTGAAATCGGCCTGCACGGAACTGATACGCACGCCCTTGCCGATCTTGTTGCGGGTGCCCCGCACGCTGGTGGCAAGGAGGTCCTGGAAATTGACCCGGTTTCCTTTGTAGCCAACGGTGTTGACGTTGGCGATGTTGCTTCCGACGACGGTCATTGCCTCGCCGTAGGAAGTCAACCCTGATGCGCCGGTTCTCAGTCCAACCATGAATCAACCTCAAATCAAACAAGTGATCGTCAGTACCGCGGCCCTGTCTGTCGCTCGCGGCGGAGTTACGCTTTATGCGCGGTCCCGCTTGGCAGCCGGTGTTTGTTCACGGCCGCAAAGTAGCGGGCCGCCCCTCGATTGCGGCACTTCCTGTGCCGCCTGATGCGGGCGGGGGCCATCCATGGCGGGGTTTAATGTGCTGCGTCAGGCGCTCATTCCGGTTTGGAAGCCAGCGCAGCCTTGGGTTCAAGTTCGTCCATCAGCGGCCTCGGTTCGCGCTGGGCGAACAGGCGCTGGGACGCGGTGGAGATTTCCAGGATGTCCCTGGGCTCAATCGTCTGGCCGTTCATCATCACGACCGGCTTGCCGTCCACGAACTTCACGCCGGAAACCTTGCCCCGCATGAACAACTCGACGGGAATGGACACGCTTTCCGCGGACTGGGCGGCCACCTTGTAGCGGTAATCGCCGTTGGCGACCGTGTCGCCGTCATCGTCCAGGGCGTCCCAGGGGATGGCATGGCTGCCTTGGTTTATCTGGCCCAGGTTAATCTTGCGCACCGGATCGCCGGCGTTGTCCGTGATGAACACGTGGACGCTGGCGGCCTCGCGCGGGAGGCGGAACTGCAGGCTGGAGCTCACGCCCGCGGTGACAGCGGTTCTGCCGCCGGCGACCGTAACGTCCTTGTCCAGGAAGGAGTAGGCGTTCGACCGGGCGATTTCTGCCTGGGTGACGTTCATTTCGTCCATGCGCTTGTTCAGGTTCACCAACTGCTCGAGGGAACCCATGGACGTCAATTGGTCCATCATGCCCTGGGAATCCATCGGATTGAGTGGGTCCTGATGGGTCACCTGAGCCATCAGCAGGTTCAGGAAGTCTTCCTTGCCAAGGCCGGTATTGCCCGGGTTGCGGGCCGTGGTGGCGTTGGCCAGTGAAGTGCCGGCCTGCCGTATGGCCGCTTGGGTTTGATTGACTTCATTCACGCGATGGGTCTCCTCTCATTACCGGGTTGGTTCAGGCGTAGATTCCCGACCCGGATTGTCCCCAGACCGGCCGGAGCCTGTCCACATGGGAATTGGGGTTGGGCGCTTCGGTCTGCCCCTCCCCCTGGTTCAGCGAGTTGGCGGGCGGCGTGAGGGCGAAGATTTCGGGGTTCTTCGTATCCCCTCCCTGCCTCACGTCCACGTTGAATTCGAATTGCCCGGAAGCCAGGTTCTCTTCCTGCAGGCGTTGCTGCAGGTTGTCCAACTGGGATTCGACCATTCGCTTGACCGCCGGATTGTCAACGGTCATTTCGACCGTGAACCGTCCCTCGACCTGCGAGATTTTCAACTTGACCTCTCCCAGATGTTCCGGTTGCAGGCGGAAAGTGACCTCGTTCCGATTGTTGCGAATCAGCCATCTCGCCTGCTGGGCGATCCGCTCAACGACTTCCTGGCCCTGTACCTCCGCGGGTGTCTTGGCAAGCGTCTTGGAAGCTTGCGCGCCGCTTACCGGCAGCGTCAGGCCGGGTATGGGCAGCTTTTCCGTGGCGGGTTTGAGGACCGTATCGGCCGCGGAGCGTTTCTCCAGCGGGTTGGTCCCTTCACTTTGGCCCTTCGTCAACCCGCTCGCCACGGCCACGGTGGCCGCATTGGCCTGTCCTTCGCCGGGCGTCCGCTGCATGAGCTTGGTCAGCAGCTCGCTACGCGCCTGCGCTGTTTCCAGTTCCGCCTCTGTGAGGAATGACTCGTCCAGTTGCGGGGTGGGAGCGGCGGCCTTGCGGGAGAGGTTGAGAACGTCAAGGGCGGTGAGCGGTTTTTCCCCTTCGGATTCGCCTGCCGGCTTGGCGGGCGGCTTGGCAAACAGCACGGAATTGTCCAGCTTGTCCGCTTCCGCGCCCAGCGTTTCGGTTTCGCCCAGGGTTTCACCCAGCGGAATCGCGCCCGCCCGCTCGGCGAAGAGGGCTTCCTCCAGGCCGTGGGCCGCCAGCCGGTAGGCCGTCAGGCCTGTCTGGGCGACCATGCCGGGTTGTCCGATCTGGCTCGGCAGCTTCGTTACGCTCCCTTCCGGTTGCTCGGCACCGCCGCGGCGTTGCAACGCCTTGGAGGGCACATCGGGTGCTTCGGCCTCCTCGGTTGGCGGTGGGGGAGCGGGGTCGGGCGCTTTTTGGATGGGATAGGCCGAGGGGGTTGCTTTGCTCAGCAGTTGCTGAGTCTCTCTGTCCGGCTCGGCGCGGTCTTCCCGCCGAATGGGATCCTCCTGGTCCGGGTCCCGCAGGAAACTTTTCCGCAGTCGAACATCCGGTCCAGTGTTCCCAACGGTCTTTGCCAGGGAAGGTGCCGAGCTCTTCGGCTCCCGGGTGGTGCTTAGAAATATTTCAAAGCCCGCTTGGGGCTGAGGAAGGATATTTTGTGCCAGGCGGTCATCCTTGGGGCCAGCCTGGTTCACAAGTCCAGCGATCACGAAATCCCTTTCGTATCTATAAAAAGGATCGCCAGTCTGTCAGCTTCGGGGCCGTCTAATCAGTTCTGCTTGGGAACCTTGCTAACGATTTCTTCCGTAATTCGTTTCGCAATGTCCGGCGGCAATGCTTCCAATAGCTGGGCCGCCTTACGCTGATTCATGGCCAACAGGATCTGTACCGCCACTTTCGAATCAAGAGTTCGAAATTTCTCGGCGGATTTCTTCGGATCCATCCCGTTGTACAAACCGACTACCTTTTTCAGGTTTTCCGCGTCCTGCGCTTTTTTTGCTTCCATGCTGGCTTCAATCTGAGCCTGAAGCCTTTTCAGTTCCGTTACCTGATGTTGAATATTGTCACGAAGCGCCCTTAACTGTTCTTCCCGTTGATTGAGCAGCAGGTCCCGCTGGTCCAACTGGCGTTTCCGCTCGTTGAGACTGAGCAGGATTTGCCTCTCCGTCTCGGTCAGTGCCTCCTGGCTTGATTTCTGAACCTCGGGAGCTTCGGCTGGTGCTTCCTTATCAGATTCCAATTCCGGAAAGGTTCCTGGCCACACCTTGTTTACCCAGGATTTGATCTGCGACATGCTATATCCGGGCCGCGCCGGTGCGGAGACGAACAAAATCATGAAAAAAATCGTCGCCGGAATGATAATGTTCTTTGTTTTCAGCATCGTGCTCCTGCCGGCAAAGGCTTTCCGGTTATTGCTGCTGGAGGTGGTGGTTGGCGGCGATCTCGTCCATGACCGCCCGTTCTTGCCGGGCCTGAGCCTGTTCGTAGCGCGCTCTCTCCCTGTCTCTCAGGATTTCCAACGCCCGGTGGGCCCGCCGTGCCTCCACCAGTTCCTTCCGCTTTTCCTCCAGGGCCTGTTCCTGTTCGCGCATCTGCTCGGCGATCAGGTCTATTTCCGAATGCAGGCGCTGGCGGAACTGGGTGTACATTTGCAGGGGAGCGGCGGTGATCCCTTCCCGCCTGATCTGGTCCAACTGTCCCGCGGCCCGGGAGATTTGCCGGTGGCGAGACTGTATTTCGAAGTCCTTTTGCTGCCGCTCGAAGAGCAGGCCGCTGAATTCCTTGTACTTGATTTTTTCCAGCCGCTCCCGGACTTCCAGGACGGTCTGGAGACTGAAAGTAAACATTCCCTCTTTTCCCTTTAGGACTGGGGCTTTAGGGCTGGGTCTTCAGGGATGGGGCTTTACAGCTCCGCCTGGCGGCCCTTGTTGACCATTTCCTCTGCCGAGGCGAGGGATTGGTCGCTCACGTTTATGCCACTGAGCATGCGCGCCACCTCGGCCACCTTTTCTTTTTCGGTGATGGGCGTAATCCGGGTGTAGGTCTGGCTCTGGGCCACTTCCTTGCTGACCAGCACATGGTGGCTGCCCACCGCGGCGATCTGGGGCAGGTGCGTCACGCACAGCACCTGATGGGTCTCGCCCAGCGAGCGCAGCTTGTGGCCCACCCGCTCGGCCAGCGACCCGCCGATGCCCGCGTCCACCTCGTCGAAGATGAGGGTACGGGTGGGGTCGGTTTTGGCAAGGATGGTTTTCAGGGCCAGCATGGTGCGGCTCAACTCGCCGCCGGAGGCCACACGGGAAAACGGGCGCAGGCCTTGCCCCGGGTTGGTGCTCAGGCTGAATTCCACCTTGTCCGCTCCCTTGGCCGAGTACAGGGGCGTGCCGCCCTCGCTGGATTCGAGGGTGTCAATCTGTGTCTGGAATGCCGCCTTTGCCATGCCGAGTTCTCTCAGTTGTTCCACGATCAGGCGGTCAAATCGTTCCGCGGCCTGCCTGCGTTGCGCGGAAAGCCTTGTGGCCAGGTCATGCAAGCGCTTGGCCAACTGGCTGATTTGTTTGTTGAGTTCCTCCAGTTGCACCTCGGAGCGGTTCAAGGTTTCCAGTTCCCGTTCGTTTTCGGCCAGCATGTCCAGGGCGGCTTCCACGCTGCCCCCGTAGAGGCGCTTGATGCGCTCGATTTGGGCCAGGCGGGTATTGACCTGCTCCAGCCGCCCGGGATCGCCTTCCAGTCCGGTGGAGTAGGTGTTCAGGGCGCGATGCAGGTCTTCCAGTTGAAACCGGATTGGATCAAACTGGTCCAACAGGGGCTTCAGGGTCTCGTCAATGGCCGCGGCATCTTTCAGCGCGGGGATCAGGGCGCCTAGGCGCGTCATCACGGCGGATTCGCCCTCGTACAACCCCTCGCAGACGGAGCCGGTGAGCAGGGCCAATTGCTCGGCATGGGCCAATAGGGTGTGCTCGTGGCGCAGCGCGGCCTCCTCTGACGGGGAAAGGTGCGCCGACTGCAACTCGTCAATCTGTGCTTCCAACTCCTGGCAGCGGCGCTCCCGCTGCTCGGCCGCCTCCTGAAGCGCCGTGCGCTCTTTCAAGCGCCGGGTATAGCTGCCGTGGCATGCGGCCACCTCGCCGCGCAGGGGCTCCAATTCGCCGAAGGCGTCCAGATAGTCAATGTGCTTTTCCGGGTTGAGCAGCAGTTGGTTGTCGTGTTGCCCGTGTACGTTCACCAGGTAGCCGCCCAACTCCTCCAGCCTGGCCTGGGAGACGCTGCAGTCATTGGCCAGCGCGCGGCTGCGTCCGTTGGCCTGCAAACTGCGGCGCAGCACCAGCTCCCCATCGGCCGGAATTTCCAGCTCGGCCAGCAGCCCGCGCGCTTCCGGCGAGGCACTCAGGTCAAACACGGCCTCCACCGTGGTGTTTTCCGCCCCGGAGCGAATCTGGTGCTTCGCGGCCTTGCCGCCCAAGACCAACTGTATCGCGTCAATCAGGATGGATTTGCCCGCGCCCGTTTCGCCGGTAAGTACGGTAAACCCTTCGCTGAACTCGATGGTGAGCGATTCGATGGTGGCCAGGTTGGAAATCGCCAGGCGGAAAAGCAATCCAGGTACTCCGATCTGTTCGCATTACCCCATGGGCCTGCCGCCCGCCATGCCTCCGGCCCGGATGGGCAGGCGGCGGAACGAGGCGCCGGGAGGGTGATTCCGGTCGTGCGGGCTTCCCCATCGGTACCCGCCGGACGGCGGAATTCGTACCACTTCTAGCACAGAACAGCGGGTGGACGAAACAAGCAAGCCAATTCGCCTCTCCGGCTCCCCGGTATTGCGGCGGCCGGTCTCCGGAGCCCTGCGGGGCGCTTTTTCGGAGCATCCGGCGGCGGCGGGCGTCGAAATTTTTCTACCTGAATATGGAGTCTTTTTTACAGAAATGACGTACCAGATACTACGCGGGGGCGCTCCAGAGGCCGATCAGGGCAACGTGGCCCTGCCCGCCTCCCGGAACAGCCAGGGCGGATCACTGGGCGCGGGTGTCGTTTTTTCCATTGGCCGCGCTTGCCCGGCGGTCTGATATTTCAGAAATTTGCAGTCTACCGGTTATAAATTCAGAAATGGCCAAGGCACAGTCCCAAGTCGAAGTCATCCTGTCGGCATTCAAGCATCTGGATTTTCCCGTCCTTGTGGTTAGTGAGGCAGGGGAGATATTTACCGCCTCCAAGGGCGCGGAGTCGTTGTTGCCGGCGTTGATGAGCGGGCCGGAGGCGTGTAATTTCGGGGACATACTGGCCGAGCCGCCGGATGATTTTTCCCGGTGGCTGCATGATCTGATGGAAGGTCACGGGGTCAGACTGCGCCAGAGGAATGGATCGGAAATGTCGGGGATCGTGGTAAAAGCCCTGCCCCTGGACGGCTCGCCGCGCCGCCGGAAGTTGTGGGTACTCAATCTTCATCGCGAGGAGAGCTTTTCCCGCCAGAAATACGAGCGGGAAATATTGTTGCGAATTTCCTCGGTTCCCATTCCCGAAATGACCAGCGAGGGTCAGCCCTTTTCCCCGGCGGCAGCGGAGCCGTCTCCGATCACCAGGGAATTGCTGGACATGATCGTCAAGTATCTCGCCGGGGATGCCGCCCTGTTGTTGCGGCTGGAGGAAGCTCAACGCCTGAGCGTGATCGGACAGTGCGGCTTTTCATCCGAGGCTCTTGCCCGCCTGCTGGAGCGCCTGGAGAGCGGGGACATCCCGCACCTCAACCAGGGCATCATCCGCGAGGCGGCGCATGGTGGATTTACCTATTCCCTGTCCGGTGCGGACGAACCGGAGGAGCAGATCAGGGAGCTTGCCAAGTGCCTGCCCTTTGAAAGCACGGAAATCTGGGTGGACGGCGTATCAGGGTTCGGAGCGGTGCTGACCTTTTTTGCGGCGCCGCCCAGCTATGCCGCCCGGCAGTTTGCGACCGACGCCTACGTGAGGTTGGGCCGGCATCTGGAATCCAGTGTCTACAACAAACACTTGTACGAAGCCTATCTGAAGTTGCAGCAGACCCAGGAGCAAATCATACAATCCGGCAAAATGGCTGCAATCGGAGAATTGGCGACCGGTATGGCTCATGAACTGCGCCAGCCCGTCACAGCGATCAACAATTTTCTGACTACGATTTTCGACCATCTGGAAAGCGGCCAATCCGGAAAACTGGAAGGCAGGCTGGCGGATTTCAAGACGCGGTTCAAGCGCAACATCGAGCGCCTGTCCAATATTATTGACCATCTGCGCACCTTCGGCCGCCAGGAAGCGGTCAACTTCCAGGCGACCCACTTGCGGCCGTTCCTGGAGGATATATTCAAAACCTTCCTGGATGCCCAACTGGCGGAGCGGGACGTCGTGGTGCGCTGGGAAATCCCGGACGATTTGCCGCCGGTGGAAATTGATGGCCCCCGGATCGAGCAGGTGGTGCTGAACCTCCTGAACAACGCGAAAGACGCTCTGGAGGAGACAGAGCATCCGGTCATCATCATTCGAGGCCAGTGCATGGAAGAGCGTGTATTGCTCACCGTGTGCGACAACGGACCCGGAATTCCGGAGGAGCATCTGGACAAGGTGCTCAATCCGTTTTTCACCACCAAGGCCGTGGGCAAGGGCACCGGCCTCGGCCTGTCGGTCTCCCACGGCATCGTGGAAGGGCACAACGGAACCCTGCATATCAAGAACAACCCGGACGGCGGCGCCTGCTTTACGATTGATCTCCCCATCAGGCAGCCGGAGCGGAAAGACGCCCCTGGGCCCGGCCGCCGTGGGATCTCAGCCCCTTGAGAACCCGGGCAGACAAAGGGGCAAGGCGCCCGGCCGCCGGCGGAGTTTCCGGACCGGTGAGGACGCGCTATAATCAAGACTTTCAGACCCTCGTGCGGCAAGCCCGCCCGATGGCATCATCCTGGCCACGTTTAATCCTTAATGACTTTGGTTTATGTCCATTCCTGTATTGTTCGTTGACGACGAAGAAGATATCCGCTTCAGCTTCCAGGCACACTTCGAGGGTAAATTTCCGGTATACGTCGCCGCCAACGGCGCCGAGGCGCTGCAAACGCTCAGCCGTGAACACGGAATCGGCGTGGTGGTGACGGATATCCGGATGCCCGAAATGAACGGGCTGGAACTGATCCGCCAATCCAGGCCGATCCATCCCGATCTGGGGTTCATCGTGGTCAGTGGGCACGGGGAGGCCGAGCACATCATCGAGGCGCTCAGGCTGGGGGCGCGCAACTACCTCCGCAAGCCCTACGAGTTGGTCGAACTGGAAGAGGCCATCCATCAGGAAGCGCGCCGATTTGATATCCTCCGCCAGGAACGCGCCGAGCGGGAGCAGGAAAAATACGTGGAGCAGTTCGTGACCGCGGTCAACGGGCTGACTTACAGTATTCCCAGCGACCTGCAGTTGGTGAATCCCATCGCCTTCCTGCTTGCCCAGACCATGCACAGCATCGGAATCTGCAACGAGTCCGAGCGAGGCAACCTGGCGCTGGCCTTGATCGAAATGATCACCAACGCCATTGAACATGGCAATCTTGGGCTCACCGGAGGGGAGAAGGTGCGACTGAAAACGGAGGGGGAGCAGGTCTATCTGGATGATATCCGCCGCCGCCAAAACGACCCAGCCTACAAGGATCGTCAGGTGACCATCACCGCGACGATGGACCGGGAGCAGGCGGTATTTCAGATTCAGGACGAGGGCAACGGGTTCAACTACGCCCAGCTGCCCGATCCCACGGATCCTGAATACCTCTTTCTGCCAAGCGGCCGCGGCATCCTGCTGGCCCGCAGCATCATGGACGAACTCACCTATATCGGTGACGGCAACATCGTCCGGCTCGTCAAGAAAAAGTCCCGCGTTGCCGATTGAGCGCACGCCGGCGGGGTAGTTTGTATTACTGTGCGGCGCGGAAGCCCTTGCGATGCTCGCCTGAGGCGGCCTGCCGGAACCGGCCGGCCGCGTAGCGCCGCGCCGCGGGCAGAGGACGAGACGATCACGCCATGACGCATACGCAAAAACTGACGCTGGGAGCGGGGCTGTTGCTCGCGCTGACGGGTGGATTGGCCGCCGGGGCCCTGCTCCTCGCCGGGAGCGACTCCGCCCCTACCCCTGCCGGAGCGCCGCGGTTGAGCGGGGCGGTGAAGAGCCAGTTGTTGGCGCTGCCGACGCTGAGAGGCGCGGAGCTTCAGAGCAACTCCCTGGAGGGCAAGGTCGTCGCGATCACCTTCTTCGCCAGCTGGTGCCCTCCCTGCCGGGTCGAGTTGGCGCATTTGAACAAGATATATGCCCGCTGGCGGGAGCGCGGGCTGGAAATCCTGGCGATCAACCTGTTCGAGGAATTCGACGGCCTGTCCAACGAAAAGCGGTTGGCGGAATTCCTCCGCGTTACCGCGCCGGATTTTCCGGTGTTGAAGGGGAGCGACGCCATTTCCGCAACCTTCGGCGAGATCCGCCGCATTCCAACGCTGCTGGTTTACGACCGCGCGGGCCGGCAGGCCTACCGGTTCATCAACGAGGTGGGCGGCGCACGCACGGCGGCGGACCCCGGGGAGTTGGACGCCGTGATTGCCGGGCTGCTCTAGCGCCGCGGCAGGGGCCCGCCTTCCCTTTGGCGGGGCCTGCCCATCCTACCGCGCCGGTTGACCGCGCGGGGGCTTTATGGTCATAAAGCTATGTCGTTAAAGAGGTGACAGCCCCGGAGCAAGCGCGGCGGAGGGCCCAATTCTCGCGGGCTGCGGCGGATATCCGGTTCGATTCGATTTTCAATCTATTCAGGTGCCAGCCAGATGGAGAAGCCCGGCAGCGAATCCAACCCCCTGCGGGTGGCCGTGGTTGGCTCCGGGCCCGCGGGATTCTATGCCGCCGAGGAGTTGCTCAAGCAAAGCGATCTCAACGTCAAGGTGGATTTGTTCGACAAGCTGCCCACCCCGTACGGGCTGGTGAGGGGAGGCGTGGCCCCCGACCATCAAAAGATCAAGTCGGTCATCAAGCTTTACGACAAAACGGCGGCGCGGGAGGGCTTCCGGTTTTTCGGCAACGTGACCTTTGGCAGGGACGTCTCGCTGGAAGACATGCTGGCCCACTACCATCAGTTGCTGTTGTCCACCGGCGCGGAGTCCGACAACCGCATGGGGATTCCGGGGGAGGACCTGGCCGGCAGCTTCCCGGCCACCCAGTTCGTGGGTTGGTACAACGGCCATCCTGAATACCGCCATTTCGAGTTCGACTTGAGCGGTCCCCAGGTGGCCGTAATCGGTAACGGCAACGTGGCCATGGACGTGGTGCGCATCCTGGCCAAGCCCGTCGCGGAACTGGAAACCACCGACATTTCCGATTATGCGCTGGAAGCCCTGCGGGCCAGCAAGGTGAGGGAAATAACCATGCTGGGCCGCAGAGGGCCCGCCCAGGCGGCATTTACCAACCCTGAAATCCGGGAGTTGACCGGCATCGAGGGGGCGGACCTGGTGGTGCGGCCGCAAGACCTGGAACTGGACGAGGTGAACCGGGAGTTCCTGGAAGGGGTCAAGGAGCCGACCAACCGGCGCAACATGGAAATCCTCACCGCGCAGATCGAAAAGGGGGAGGGGACGGCGGAAAAGAAGGTCAGGGCCTGGTTTTTCACCTCGCCCGTGGAGGTGCTGGGGGGCGACAAGGTGGAGGGCCTGCGCATCGAGAAAAACAAGCTGGTCAGGGACGACGGGGGCAACCTGCGGGCCAGGGGCACGGGGGAAACCGAGGAGATTCCCATTCAGTTGATCTTCCGCTCCATCGGCTACAAGGGTAGCGGCTTTGCGGGCATCCCTTTCGACGAACGGTCGGGCACCATCCCCAACGACGCCGGGCGGGTGGTGGAGCCTGGCTCCGGAAAGCCGGTGGAGCGGCTCTACGTCGCCGGCTGGATCAAGCGCGGGCCGAGCGGCGTGATCGGAACGAACAAGCCCGATGCCATCGCCACGGTGAAATCCATGCTGGAAAATCTGGACGGGCTGCCGGAGGTAACGGAGGACATTACCGGCCTGCTGGAGTCCGGGGGTGTCGCCTACGTGAGTTACGCCGATTGGCAAACGATTGATCAGGCGGAAGTGGCCAGGGGAGCGCCCCTGGGCCGCCCGAGGGTCAAATTCACCACCGTCGAGGAAATGCTGGCCGTATTGAAATAACTCGTAATTGAGCCATCCGGTGGAAGCCATCGTGACGCAAATCGGGTTTCCACGCCGCGCCGGGATATTCCACCCCGCCCGCCGATTCCATTTTCTGTACGATCTACGCCGCAGGGGCTATCCTGGGCGGATATTCCGAACACAGGCTTTGGCGCATGCTGCACCGCTGTTATGGATTGACGCCGGGAGCGAGAATCGAAGAGATCGCCGGGCGGCGCCTGCTGCTCTCGGATTATCCCCTGCGGCAGTTTGAACTCAACGAGGCGGCCTGGCGCCTGCTGAAGCGCCTGGACGGAGAGACGCCCCTGCACCGGCTCGTGGCGGCTCCCACCGCCGAAATCGTGCGCTTCCTGGAGGACAAGGTGCGCGCCGGCCTGTTGCGCGCGGAGTACGATGCCACCCCGCCTGCCGAGTGGCCGAGGGTGGAGGTGATCGTGCCCGTACGCGACAACCTGGAGGGGTTGAAGCGCTGCCTCACCGGCCTGGCGGGCCTGCGTTATCCGAGGGAGCGCTATTCCGTCACTGTCGTGGACGATGCCTCCGCCGTCCCGCTGCTGGACGAACTGCGCGGCATCGACTTCGACGGCCTGACCACCAGCTGGCGCCACCTGAAATCGAACATGGGCCCCGCCACGGCTCGCAACGCCGGAGCGGGCATTTTCGCCGGGCCGGTTCCCGAAGGCTCGGGCCGGGCCGCGGAGCCCTCCCGGCTGCTGGCCTTTTTGGACAGCGACTGCGTACCCGGCCCGGACTGGCTGGAAATCCTGACGGCGGTACTGGACGACCCGTTCCTCTCGGCGGTTGGGGGCCGGGTGGATGGCCTGCGCCGGGACAGCCTGCTGGCCCGCTACGAGGCGGCCTGCGCCTCTTTGTACATGGGCGGGCGGGGGGGGCCGGCGGGGGGTGGGGCATGCCCCCGTAACCATAGCCCCGCCGGGCCTACGCGGGTGGGGGGGGGGGGCGAGGAATCGGGGGGGGGGGGGGCGGCCGCCGCCCCGGGGGGGCGTTGCGCATGGCCCGATTCCCGATCTCCCGGCGTGCAATCTGCTGGTCGAGCGGGAGGCCTTCGATGCGGTGGGCGGGTTCCATGACGGGCTGCGCCTGGGAGAGGACGTGGATTTGTGCTGGCGGATGGCAGCCGCCGGGCACGAGCTGTTCTATTATCCGGGCGGCACGGTGCATCACGACTACCGCGCGCGCTGGCTGCCCTTCCTCCTGCGCAAGGGGGCCTACGCCGGCTCAGAGGCATGGCTGCGGCGCCGGCATCCGGGGCACACCCGGCGGGGCGGCGGCTGGCTGGGTGCTGTCGTGCTGCTGTGCGCGGCGGTGGCCCTGCAAACGGGTCTGGCGCTTCTGCTGGCGCCGGCGTTGCTGCTCCCTCTCGCTGCGGGGATGCTGAAGGTCTGGCGCAACCGGGAAGTGCTGCGCGCCGCTTCTTTGGGGAAAGCCCTGGCGGCCGGGCTGCGCGCGGAACTGGCGGCGCTGCTGGCCGGGGCGCGGTGGGCGGCCCGGCACACGCTGCTGCTGTGGGTGCCGCTGCTGGTGGTGTATCCCCGCCTGTTGGCCCTGGCGGGGATCGTATTTCTGATGGGCGTGATGGGGGAATGGCTGGCGCGCCGGCCGGCCCTGGGATTCTGGACGTTCATTGCCGGCTACGCCCCTGAGTGCGTCAGCTACAGCATGGGCCGTGCGCAGGGGGAGTTGCTTGCCTGGTGGCGCTTCCTGCGGCGCGGGTCCGTATGAGGAGGGCGGCCCACTGCACCGCCGGGGGCGATAATACGCCTTGATCCGGAAAAAATTGCCCCGTTGCAATTAGCCGGAGAATGTGGTTGGGATTCATGTTTGCGCCAACTCTGCGAATTGTTCGAAGCGGAGAATGGCGCTCCGCGAATTTCAGCGTTCAATACCTGGCGGGCGCAGGGGCCGGAACGCGGGAGGGCGGATGGAGGAAATTCAGAGGCTGGTACCGGTGAATCGCTTGGTGGATTTTCGGATTACATATTCTTCTAGATAGAGCTTCCAGATAGAGCTTCCAGGTAGAGCTTCCAGATAGGGCTATTGATGAGACCTGACAATAAATTTACGGCGCGCGCTCTGGGGGCGGCCCTTGGGCTGGCGTTGGTGCTGGCCGTATACGGATTCCCGGCTCCGGCCATTGCACAGATGACAGAGGAGCAACTGGCCAAGATTCCGGGCGGAGATCAGCCCATCAAGTTCAGCCACCAGATTCACGCCGGCGACAACCAGATTCCTTGTCAATATTGCCACATTTACGCCCGCCGTTCCCAAGTGTCCGGCGCGCCCCCGGTGCAGATTTGCATGGGCTGCCACAAGCTCGTGGCCACCAATCTTTCCGAGGTCAAGAAACTCGCGGGGTTCTGGAAGGAAAAGAAGCCCATCCCCTGGGTCAAGATTCACGATGTACCCGATTTCGTGCGGTTCATTCACCAAAAGCACATCAATGCGAAGAACGAGGTGTATCCCAAGGGGCTGCAATGCCAGGAATGCCACGGTCCCATCGAGACGATGCACGTGGTGAAGAAATTCGACCCTGATTTCGGAAAGATGGGCTGGTGCCTGAAATGCCACCTGACCATCCCGGGGACGCTGGAGCGCAAACGCACCATCGCGGCGGGTCCCGGAACTTTCAAGCTCAAGAACGCCCTACGGCCGGACGGCAGCCACCGCCCCAACCTGACTGACTGCATGACCTGCCACAAGTAATTTCCACTGGGAAAGGCCCATTCATGGACCAAGGATTGCGACGAAGGGAATTCTTCAAGGTGCTGGCCGCCGGGGGTGCGGCCACGATGGCTGCCGCGGGCTGCGAGCAGCCGGCCGAGCAACTGATTCCTCTGCTGGTGCCGCCGGAAGATATCGAGTACGTCCCCGGCAATCCCGTGGATTATGCCACCACCTGCATGGAGTGTCCGGCGGGCTGTGGCATGGTCATCCAGACCAGGGAAGGCAGGGCCATCAAGGCCGAGGGCAATCCGGAGCATCCGGTCAACCAGGGCGCGTTGTGCATCCGCGGGCAGGCTTCCCTGCAAACCCTCTACAATCCCGCGCGCCTGAAATCCGCCATGAAGCGCAGCGGGGGAGCCTGGCAGGCGGCGGAATGGGAAGCGGTCGAGTCGGAAGTTGTGGCGAAAATCCGGTCCATTACCGACAGGCGGCAGATCGTCTACATGACCGGGCACGCGGCGGGCACCCGCTCTGCGTTTCTCGATGCCTGGCTCTCCTCCCTTGGAGCATCGCCCAAAGTGGTGCTGGAGCCGCTTGCCCAGCAAAGCATCCGCAAGGCGAACCGGCTCAGCTTCTTCCGGGATGAGGTCCCCGCCTACCAGATCGGCAAGGCGGATTATCTGCTCAATTTCGGTGCGGAGTTTCTGGAAACCTGGCTCAGCCCCGTGGCGCAGAACCGGGAATTCGGCGCCATGCACGCCGTGCACGAAGCGTCCGCGCGCAAGGGGAAATTCGTCCACATCGGCCCCCATGTCTCTCTCACCGGCGCCAACGCCGACGAATGGGTCGGAGCCAATCCGGGCGGCGAGCGGGTGGTGGCCCTGGCCCTGGCGCGGGAAGTGCTGCAAAAGAACAAGCGCAAATTCCGCGGCCGCGAGGGAGAGTTGCTGGCCCGGTTCCTGCGCCCGTTCACCCTGGCCCGCGCGGAGAAGGAAGCCGGCGTGGACCGGCAGATTCTGGGCAAGGTGGCGCGCGAATTCCAGGCGGCATCGGCCGCCCTGGCCATCGCCGGGGGCAACACCCTGGCCAGCGAGGCGGGCACCGAAACCCAGATTGCGGTGAATTTGCTCAACTACGTCGCCGGAAACATGGGCAAAACGGTGCTCTTCGGCGCCTCCCGGGACGTCGAGCAGGCCACCCCTTACGACGATCTGGTGAAGGTGATGCGCCGCATGCAGGCCGGCGAGGTGAAGCTGCTGATTGTGGACGGCGTCAACCCATCGTATTTTTTCCCCCCCGAGGTACGGGCGGAGCAGGCCCTGGCCAAGGTCGGCATGGTGGTCAGCCTGTCTTCGGCCTGGGACGAAACCACGGCCATGGCGCATCTGGCGCTGCCCAGCCAGACTTTCCTGGAACGCTGGGGAGATGCCTTTCCCCAAAAAGGCGCGGCTTCCCTGATGCAGCCGGTGATGGCGCCGGTGTACCCGGTTAAGGCCGCGGAGGACACCCTGCTCTCCCTGGGCAAAAAGCTGCAACTGGCCGCATTCGCCGGCACGCCCACCTACAAGGACTATCTGCGCAAGGCCTGGGAGGATAAGCAGCGGGCCCTTGGCTCCACGGGGGAGTTCGAGGCTTTCTGGCACGATTCCCTGCGCGACGGCGGCGTGTTCCAGCGGGTGTCCTTTTCCACCTCCGCCAGGCTCAACCGGGCGGTGCTCGACCGCGCTCCGGGGCCGATGAAGCTGAAAGGGGAAGGGCTGGTGCTCTTGCCCACCGTTTCCCTGCGCCACCACGACGGCCGGGGGGCTTCCCATCCCTGGCTGCAGGAGATTCCCGACCCGGTCTCGCAAATGGTGTGGGATTCGTGGGCCGACATCAATCCGGAGACGGCGAAAAAAATGGGCCTGCGCCACGGCGAGCGAATCAGGATCACATCCCCCTATGGCACGGTGGAGACGGTGGCCTATTTTCATTATGGGGTGCACCGGGACGCCATCGCCATACCCATCGGTCAGGGCCACAGCGCCTCGGGCCGGAACGCGGATCAGGTGGGGGTGAACGTGATGTCCCTGCTGCCTTCGGGCCAGGACCGCGAGTCGGGGCAGTTCGCCTATCTGTCCACCAGGGTCAAGGTGGAGGGCACGGGAGAGCAGGCATTTTTCGTTCAATTGGACGGCACCCCCCGCCAGGGCGACCGGGGCATCATCCAGACCATGACCCTGGATCAGGTGGAAAAGCGGGAAGTGCCCGCCGGCGCCCACGAGGGCGGCGGGGGACACGGCTTCCGGCCCACGGATTTCTACCGCCCCCGGGAGGAAACCCCCGGCTACTACGATCCCTACCGCTGGGGAATGGTGGTGGACACGGATCGCTGCACGGGCTGCTCGGCTTGCGCCGCGGCGTGCTACGCGGAGAACAACGTGCCGGTGGTGGGCAAGGAGCGGGTCTCCCTGGGACGCGAGATGTCCTGGCTGCGGGTGGAACGCTTCATGGAAGGCGAAGGGGACAACTACCGCACCCTCCTGCAGCCCATGTTCTGCCAGCATTGCGGCAACGCCGGCTGTGAGCCGGTGTGCCCGGTCTATGCCACCTACCACACGCCGGAAGGCCTGAACGCGCAGGTTTACAACCGCTGCGTGGGCACGCGTTATTGCTCCAACAACTGCGCTTACAAGGTGCGCCGCTTCAACTGGTTCAATTACGAGTTCGAGGCGCCGCTCCATATGCAGCTCAACCCCGAACTGACCGTGCGCAGCAAGGGGGTGATGGAAAAATGCACCTTCTGCATTCAGCGCATCAAGCGCGTGCGGGAGCTGGCGACGGACGAGGGCCGGCTGGTGAAGGACGGGGAAATCACGCCGGCATGCGTGCAGACCTGTCCCACCAAGGCGCTCGCATTCGGCAACTTCTCCGACCCCGAGAGCGAAGTGTCCCGCAAGGCGCTGCGAGGCAAGGAAAACAAGGAAGAACGGCTTCGGCAATACGAGGTGTTGGAAATCATGAGCAACCGCCCGGCTGTAACTTACCTGCGCAAGGTGGTGCTGGAAGATCTGCATAAGGAGGCATGAGTTGGCGACAATTACTTACGCCGAGGTCAATGAAGACGTTCTGAGCACGCTGGAGCGGCCCAAACCGGCGTATTTTCTGCTGGTCGCGGGATTTGCCACCGCGCTGATGATCGGGGTGCTCAGCGTGGCGATCCAGGTGGACGTGGGGATGGGCATGAGCGGCATTTCCCATCCGGTGGGATGGGGTGTGTACATCACCAACTTCGTGTTCTGGATCGGTATCGGCCATGCGGGCACGCTGATCTCCGCGGTGTTCTTCCTCACCCGCGCCCCCTGGCGGCCTTCGGTGTACCGGGCGGCGGAAGGGATGACCGTGTTCGCGGTGATGACCGCGGGCTTGTTTCCCCTGATTCACGTGGGGCGCATCTGGTACGCCTACTGGCTGATTCCCTATCCCAACTCGCGAATGCTGTGGGTGAACTTCAAGTCACCCCTGGTGTGGGACGTGTTCGCCGTGTCCACCTACCTCACCATCTCGATCACCTTCTTCGTGGTCGGGCTGATTCCCGACATGGCCGCCCTGCGGGACCGCGCCACGGGCCTGCGCAAGCTGATTTATTCGATGATGTCGATGGGCTGGATCAACTCCTACCAGCAGTGGGGGCACTACACGCGCGGCTACCTGATGCTGGCGGCGCTGGCCACGCCCCTGGTGTTTTCCGTGCACTCCATCGTGTCCTGGGATTTCGCCATGTCCATGATTCCGGGCTGGCACAGCACCATCTTCGCCCCCTACTTCGTGGCCGGAGCCATCTTCTCCGGGCTGGCGATGGTGCTGACGATCGTCATTCCCATGCGGGTGGTGTTCGGCTGGGAGAAGTACATCACCCCGCACGTCATGCAGAGCATGGCCCGGGTGATCCTGTTCACCTCGATCATCGTCGGCTATGCCTACACCTCGGAATTTTTCATCGCCTGGTACAGCGGCAATGTGTTCGAGCGGGGTCTGTTTTACTACCGCCCCTTCGGCGAACCGCTCAGCCACGCGCCCTTCGGCGAGGCGGGCGCCATCGGCTTTGCGAACATCGCCTTTTACATCATGGTGTTCTGCAACGTGATCGCGCCCATTCCGCTGTGGCGCTACCGGATTCGCACCAACGTATGGGCGCTGTTCTTCATCTCCATTCTGATCAACATCGGAATGTGGTTCGAGCGTTTCAACATCGTGGTCAGTTCCCTGCAGCGCGACTTCAACCCCGCCAACTGGGGCACCTACATTCCGACCATCGTGGAGTCGGGGATCACCCTGGGCAGCTTCGGATTCTTCTTCACCATGTTCATCCTGTTCGCGCGGGCCATGCCCGCCCTGGCCATCGCGGAAGTGAAGGAGGGGCTGGAACCGCCGCGCAGGCACGCCGCGGGCCATGACTAAATCCGGGCGCGACACGCCGGCAAAAGGATAGAGGAAGCAACTATGATGGGAAAACCGTTCAAAGGTGTGTGGGGCAGCTTCGAGATGATTGACGAGGCTTCCACCGTCATCGAATCCCTGCACAAGGAGGGTAAGGATTACAGCGTGCTGGCGCCCTGTCCGCGCCATGAGCTGACCCATGCGATGGGCGAGCCGCAAAGCCCTATCCCCTTCATTACGCTCATATTCGGGGGGCTGGGAATATTCTTCGGCTTTGCGCTCACCTCCTGGACGGCCATGGACTGGGTGCTGCCCGTGGGCGCCAAGCCGACCGTCAGCATCCCCCCGTACACCATCTTCGGCTTTGAACTGATGGTATTGCTGGGCGGCGTGTCTACCGCGATAGGGATCATCCTGCTCGGGTTTTTCGACCTGTATCGCAAGCGCATGCCCGCATCGAAGAAGTTCAAGTCCTACTCGCGGTTTTCCAATGACCGCTTCGGGGTGGTGGTGCGCTGCAAGGAATCCGAAGCGGAGACCGTGGAAGAATTGATGCGGAGTCACAATGTAGAGGAGGTGGTGCGTGAATTCTAATCCGCGCAAGGCCAAGCTGGCCCTGGTGGGATGCCTGGCGGCGCTGGTCATTATCGGGGCGGTGTCCCTGGCCATCGTGTGGGCATCCGCGGGGAGCGCGAAGCCGGACTATCAGGGCTATGACTTGAGCCGGCCCTGGTTCGACGGCAAGGGCTGGGCCTGGTTTCTGGACATGTTTGACCAGCCGTCCATCAAGCCCCAGGAGCAAGGCACCTTCCAGCGCTTTCCGGCCGATTCCGTGCCGCGCACGGGCAAGGAGCCCTTCATTGACGCCATGGCCATCCGAGACGGGCGGCTGTTGCGCGACCTGATCCCCAGCAATCCGACCCAGGCCACGCCGGCTTCGCTGGTGCGGGGCAGGGTGTTGTACGAGATCTACTGCGGCGTCTGCCACGGCGACAAGGGACAGGCGGGAACGCCGGTCACGAAAAAAGGCATGCCCGCGCCGCCCATCGGCGCGATGCTGGGGTTTCTCAGCGAAGCGCACCTGTACAACAAAATCCGCTATGGCGGGCCGATCATGCCCACCTATGGCTTCCAGACCTCACAGAAAGACCGTTGGGATATGGTGAATTACATGAAGTCCGCCCGATTCGGCAAGGGAGGAACGCAATGAAAGACATTCTGGAGCGTTCCAATCTGCAGTTGGCCCCGGGCTGGAAGGTGCTGCTGTGGGTGTTCGTCGTCGCCGGCCTGCTGATGTTCATCGTCGGCCTGGCCATCGGCTCCGTGGAGCGCACGTGGGAGGCGCTGCTGATCAATGTGGTGTTCTGGGGCGGCATGGCCCAGGCGGGCGTGATGCTATCGGTGATCTGGCAGATCACCGACGCCAAGTGGGGACGTCCCTTCAAGCGCCTGGCCGAAGGCTTCGGGGCGTTCCTGCCGGTGGCGCTCGTGATGTTCGTGCTGGTCTTTTTCGGGGGCAAGTACTTGTACGAGTGGGTGGAGCATCCCATGGAGGTCAAGGCGGCCTACCTGAACATGGGCTTCTTCGTCTCCAGGCACATCGTCGGATTCCTGCTGATGTACGGGATCACCTTCTTCTTTCTGATGGCTTCCCTGAAGCCCGATCTGGGCTACGCCCGCAAGCTGGTGCCGGGCTGGGGCGGCGCCTTCGCCGATTGGATGCTGAAGGGCTATGGCGACCATGACAGCGAGGTGATCCGGCTGGAGTGGCTGTCGCGGCGGCTGGCCCCCGTTCTGGGCATCGTCTACGCCTACATTTCCTCCATGATCGCCGTCGACTTCGTGATGTCCCTGGATCAGGAATGGTTCAGCACGCTGTTCGGCGTGTTCTTCTTCGTGGGCAATCTGTACACCGCGCTGGCGCTGATGCTGATCATCGTGGCATCGGCGCGCAGGCTGCCCGGACTGTCGGAGTACATGACCATCAACCGTGTCAACGACCTGGCCAAGCTGACCTTCGCCATCGCCATGCTGTGGTCCTACATGGTCTTCTCCCAGTACCTGGTGATCTGGTACAGCAACCTG
Source organism: uncultured bacterium (assembly GCA_965369935.1). GTDB lineage: Bacteria > SAR324 > SAR324 > SAR324 > JACQKK01 > JAPUIH01. The sequence continues at coordinate 368 of CBDUSX010000010.1, read as the reverse complement.
GCCGAGGAAACGCCGTTTCTCGTCACGCGCTCCATCGCGGACACACCCTGGTTCAACCTGTTCTGGGTTCTGTTCGTGGTGCTGTTCGTGTTTCCATTCGTGGGCCTGCTCCCGCGCACCCTCTGCCGCATGCCCAAGGTGATGGCGGTCTACGGCGTAATTCTGTGGATCGGCCAATGGTGGGCGCACTATCTGATGGTGGTGCCGTCCATTCAGGACCGGCACGGAGCGCCGCATTTCGTGTTCGGTATCCACGAGATTCTAATGACGCTGGGCTTCGCGGGCGCGTTTTTCCTGTGCTATTTCGCCTTCATGTCCCGCGTGCCGATCCTGCCCATTTCCGACAAGCATCTTTGCAAGTCCTGGCA
>CBDUSX010000009.1:0-23899 GCA_965369935.1 uncultured bacterium | reverse complement strand
TAATGAGCCGGGCGGGGTTCGAACCCGCGACCACCTGATTAAAAGTCAGATGCTCTACCAGCTGAGCTACCGGCCCGATGAGGGTGGGTTTGAGGGGTGGCTGTCTGCACACCTTGGCGGGGAAGCCCCCGGCGAACCCTTTGTCACTTCCGAGTTTAGCAGGTTACGGCTCTGGTGCGAAACCGTGCTTGGGGGATTCGGATGTCAGTGCCTGCCGACTAGCATCCCCAAGGGGATTTGAACCCCTGTCGCCGCCGTGAAAGGGCGGTGTCCTAGGCCAGCTAGACGATGGGGACGTATGTCCAAAACAACAACTACTAGGTAGAATCGGGAGGAAAGTCAACGATGTCTTTCAGGAAATGTCTTTCAGGAGAGAATGTCCAGCCCGACCAGGGTGATGTCGTCGTCCAGATCAACGTCGTCGCCCAGGAACTCCCGCAGCCGGCGCAAGAGCAGGTCCAGCATGGGCTGAATTTCCGTACCGGGGTTCTGCCGGATCAAATCCATCACACGCTCCATCCCGAACTGTTCCTCGCTGCCGTTGTGGCTTTCGAACAGCCCGTCGGTGTAGAAGATCACCCGGTCCCCGCTTTCGATCTGGAAATTGTCGGTGACGAACTCGACGCGGTTGAAAGCACCCAGGAAGGTCGCCTGGGGTTCTAGCTTGATGATTTCGCTGTTGGAGCGCCGCAGCACCAGGAGCGGGGGGTGGCCTCCGCTGGCGTACGCCAGGATCTTGCTGGAGATGTCGTACACCGCATAGAACGCGGTGATGAATCCGTCCTTCAGGTTGGCGTTTAGCGCGCGGTTCATCTGCTGCAGCACGGCCGCCGGGTCGGTGTAGGAGTAGCAGGCGTTGCGGAAGGTGATTTTGGTCATGGCCGTGATGAGGGCCGCCGCCACGCCATGTCCGCACACATCCACGATCAGCACGCCCAGCTTGGCGCCGCCGTCCAGAATCACCACGTCGAAGAAGTCTCCCCCCACCCGATCCACGGGCAGGTACTGCGCGCCGAGCCGGTACTGCGGGTTTTCGGGAAAGTAGTCCGGCATCAGCGCGATTTGCACGCTCTTGGCGGTTTCCAGATCGTCCAGGAGCATTTGGTACTGCTTTTTCAGCAGGTCGTTGGCGTGCATCAGGTCCCGCTGCAACCGCCGCAGCCGCAGGTGATTGCGCACGCGCGCCATCAATTCGTCGAAATTGAAGGGCTTGGTGATGAAGTCGTCGGCGCCCATGTTGAGCCCCACGACCTTCTGGGAGGTTTCGCCTTCCGCGGAAATCAGAATGACGGGAATGTCGGAGAACTTTTCGTTTTCGCGGACTTTCTGGAGCAGTTCCAATCCGCTGAGATTGGGCATCATCACGTCGGAGAGGATCAACTCGATGTCCGGATTCTCCTCCAGTACGCCCAGGGCCTCAACGCCGTCCACCGCGGCATGGACGAAGAATTTCTGCTTTGAAAGGAAGAACTGGACGATACGGAGAATATCGGGGTCGTCGTCAACGACCAGCAATTTCGGCTGGTAGTCGTCGAATTCCTCCTCGCTGCTTCCGCTATCGGCAAGGACGTTTTCCTGCCCTACTCTCATGAATTCTGTCCGTTGCTCATGCCCCGGCAACGGCGGCGTTCCGCCTTCATCGGGCCAGGATCAGTGGGCGCATCGCCTGAGGTTACCGGCATTGCTCCAAAATAACGCCAGAGCAATAAAAAAGTTCGGTAGCTGTAAAGTATATCACCAATGCGCCCCATACCGCGTCACACCGACTGTGGGGCACCATATCGGTCACGCCGGGGCCGGCCGCCAGCGGCCGGGCACAGCGTGTGCCGAATCGATCCATAATACGCCATAAGTACGATACCTGTTTGATGCAAGCATATCCCGTGCCTGCATGGAAAGGAAATCATTCACATTTTGCCGCATTTCGCACATTTTGCACAATTCCGTGTGCCGGGCCGTGGATTTGCATATCAAATGGATGAACGGCGCAGGGGGTTTGGTGCGCGCAGCCGGTCAGGCCAACGGCGGTGCGCCGGGTAATTATAAGCTTCATAGGGCTCACGGCGATGCAATCCAACAGGCGGACTTTCCACGAATTGCTGAGCAGAACCCGGCAGAATGCAGACCAGACCGTAGAGGTGATGGGCATACTGCTCAATATGACCACGGAAGATTACGAAGCGCTGGAGTCCTGGAAGTATCCGGACGAGGAGACCCTGAAGCGGCTGTGCCTGATGATGGAGTGGAACTATTACGATACCCAGCGCCTGATTATCAATGAGATGATCTCCCCCCACAGGCCCAACCCGGGCGCCACGGACGGCGAGACGGCCGTTGCGGCCGCGCTGGAGGGCGTGCCCGGCGCGGGTCAGGCGCCTTCCGGCGGTACGCGCAACTCCCTGGGCGAGCGCCTGCAGGAAGTGCGGATGATCACCGGGCAGTCCACGGAAATCATCGCCCTTATGCTGAACATCGAGGAGGAGGAATACAAACGCCTCGAAGAAGGCGCCCCGCCCTCCGATGAGGTGCTGCGCAGAATCAGCATGGTTTACAACTGGAACTATCAGGATCTGATTTCCGTCCTCAGGTCGGAACACGCCAAGTCCTTTCAGCCTTCCCGGGTGGGGATGCCCTTTCTGGGCGCCACGGCCCAGACCTCGCGCCTCCGTCAGATCGGCCAGGAACTGGAGGGAATGTTCATACGACTCTCCAATTCCGAGCAACAGATGGTGCTGGCGCAAATGGAGTTGATCCGCGACACCATGCGGCGCCAGCAAAAACCCCCCTCCGCCTAGGCTGTGCGGGGCGTCGCCGGCTCGCCCGCACCGCGCCGCTTTCCATGCAGGGCAGGAATTCACTTGCGGCCAAGTTTGCAATGCTTGCAATTCTCGCGAGGTTTGCAGTATGTGCAGGCATTGCAAATCGTGGCGCAGTTGCTACAATTCCACCCCGCTGTTGCGCCCGGGCGCTTAAAGGCCCCGGCACTCCGATTTGGCTCCCTTGAGGCGGGCGCGCGGCGTACATCCCGTTTGAGGAGGTTGTGAGAAGTTATGAAAGGGCTGTTCTTTGCCAAACCGATAGAATACCGGCTGGAAACACCCGCGGATGAACTGGTGCAGGGGCAGACCATGGAAGGGAGCATGCTCGTCACCAATCGGGGGCAGGCCGCGGAGAAGAAGTTGCGCATGGAGGTGGGGCTGGCCTACGGAGACTTTAAGAAAATCAAGGAAAACGAGGCCGGCGCCCTGGAAATCGTTGAGCGGAAATCCCTCGGCAAGCCGTTTACCCTCGGGCCGGGAGACGAGAAGAGCGCCGAGTGGAGCTTTCAACTCGCCCACGACTGCCCGGTCACCAGCAAGGAGGGCTCGCTGTTCCTGCTCTATGGAAGGGATTTGGACGAGGCCGCCGCGCGGAGAAAAATAGACCTGCGGGTTCAGCTTTCTCCCGTCCTGGAGACGGTCATTGCCAGCATCGAAAACCATTTCGCCTTTGCCTCCAAATCCCGCTCTCACGCCGACGGCTTTACGGAGGTGCGGTTCAAGCCGCCGTCCTCCTACCCCACCCTGGACGAGATGATCGTGCTGATGCGGGTGCGGGAAAAGGAAGGCATGGACCTGGAGTTTCAATGCAGGGTCAAGACCTTCGACCGCGTTGCGGGCAGGGGGCTCAAGTTGCGGCTGGTCAAGCTGAAGCACAACTTTTCGCGGGACGAGTACCTGAACTACAACACCCAGCCCAACCGGGAGCTGTTCAAGACCGTCATCGGGAAAGTGCTGGCCAAGGCCACTCCGGGCAAGGTGAAAAAGAGTTAACCCCTCCACTGCGCCGTGGCCCCGCTGTTGGCGGGGTGGGCCGAGACCACGCATTCGCGCATGGACGACCGAAACGGACAGTCGAAACCGGAGGCCCGGCCTGCCCGCCAGGAAGCGGGGCCGCGACGGGGCCAGCTTCTCACGGGGCTGGCGATCCTGGCGGCGGCGGCGCTGGGCAGCTACTTCTTCTTCTCGCCGAGCATGTTTTCACCTGACGCGGAGCCGGTGAACTATCGCGATCCCGCCGTGATCGCCGAAGGCGGGATGCTGTATGCCCGCCATTGCGCGGTCTGTCATGGAGCCGCGGCCGCCGGGGAAGACCCGCGGCACCGCAAGGGCGGCCTGAAGCCCGCGGGGGGCTACTGGGCCCCGGCCCTCGACGGGAGCGCCCACGCCTGGCACCACCCGCCGGACGGCCTGTTCAGGATGGTCAAGGACGGCTCGCCGGCAAAAGACTCGCCCATGCGCGGCTGGCGGGAACAGATGAGCGATGCGGAGATTCATGCGGTGCTGGCCTACGTGCAGTCGCTGTGGCCCGAAGACCTGCGCCTGCGCTACGAGCGGGCTTTCTCCGGCAAATAAACACCGCCCGAAAACTAAGCACCGCCCGGACGGTAAGCCCCTCCCGGCAAGGGAACCGGTGCGGCTCAGGAGGGAAACTCCATCAATTGAAATGCGCCCCGCGACCGGGTCCCCAGCGCCGCCCCCTCGGCAAAGTAGTAGCGCTCTCCCAGCACCCCCCCTGAGGTGAGGATGGTGGAGGAAACCGTGCCGTAATCCGGCGAGCGGATGAACACCGCCCCCAGATTGCCGTGGATTTCCTCGCCGGGCTGACCGCTCGGCAGATCGTCCGGGGGCTTGGAATCCCCCAGGAACAGTTGCAACGCCGCCAGCAACTCCTCCCCGGAGTCCTGCCGGTGCTCGGCGAAAAAGCGCCGGGAGCGCGCCACCTTGGGCCAACTCTCGTCGTCCAGGATGGAGTTGCTGAGCGCGTAGTAACCCGGGGCAAGGGCCCGTGGAGGCTGGCCGTCCTCCGAGGCGAAGTAGTAAAACCGCGCCGCGTCGCCGAACAGCACGTTGAAAGGGCGGTAGGCGCCCGTCTCCAGGGTGGCCAGCCACGCGGCCGCATCCCGCGGGCGCTGGTGGCCGAGCAGCTCGAGGACGATCTCGCCGCGGGAGCGCACGCCGGAGGGAATCTGGCGGGTCTGGCCGTAACGGTTGGTCAGGGCGGCCATCACGCCGTGCTGGCTGCGGCCCATCCAGGTGCCTCCCGCCTCCAGGTCCCGGCCGGCATAGATCAGCGGATCGGTCTGCCACACGGCCGGGGGCGCCGAAGGCCTGCTGTGGAATTCGTCGCGGTTGCCCGCGAGCAGCAACTCCACGTCCGGATGGGCTTGCAGGGCGAGCAGAACCAGGCACATGGGGGAGTCGTTGCCGGGGACGGTGCCGGTGAGGCAAGGGCGGCCTTATGAGCAGGGCCGCGGGGGAATTCCATACACGGCCAGCAGCATAGGAACTGCGGGTGGGAAATGCAATGCCAGGAAACAGAATAACAGCGGGGAAGGCGCTGGAGGATGGGGCGCCGCGATTGCGCCAGGCGCCGCCCGCCCGCCGGTCAGGTAACGGAAGGCTGGGGCGTGACGCGCAGGAGGAGTCCTGAAAATTTAGGGATCGGCGCTAGCCGGCGATGGCGACCCGCATGGAGGCGACCTTGTTCTCTTTCTTCACCGCCTCCAGCCATTCGGACTCCTGCTCCGGCTCATCGGTGAACAGCGGATGCCGCGTGCTGAACTTCGGATCGTTGAGCACGATCTGCTGGCCGACCTGGGTGTGCTTGTTGATCACGATGGGCCCCTGCAGATTGACCGTCACGTCCAGGACGCTGCTGGCCATGGTGACGATCACGTAGACCTGCAAGTCTTCCACGTCGTCGGTCTTGAGGGCCTTGATCTGGTCCTTCTTCACCGAAAAGTGATACTCGGTGAGTACGCGGGAAGGCTCAATGACCACGAATGCCAGGGAAGGCTCTTCCATGGATTGCATCCACAGGAAGGGTTCTCCCAACTCGTCGGGCACCAGCGTAAAGCGGGTGTCCTCCGAAAACCCCAGCATGCCTTCCGCCAGGGTGACCACGTCCTCCTCAGCGACGTCGATTGTTCCAAATCTTGTGGTTTGCACTTTCATAACGCTACCTGACTAAAAACAGTTTGCATTGAGGGGCCGGATGCCCCCTCCTCCTAACGGATTTACACTCTCTACTTTTTCTTCTTCCACAGATCGCCGAAGGTCTTGAGCGTCAGCGGCGCCTTGGAGGCCGCACGCTTGTTCTCCTCCTGAATGCGGAAGTAAACCTCCTCCCGGTGAATGGCGAATTTCCTCGGGGCATCGATCCCAAGGCGCACCTGTTTGCCCTTGATTTCGATTACCTGAATCTTTATTTCATCACCGATTGTGATGCTCTCGCCCGACTTCCGTGTCAGAATGAGCATTAACGCCCTCCCGGCTTCTCAGCTTCGTGTCTCTGGGCCAAAGGCCCTGTTTTGCATCACCCCATCCGGGTTGCGCTCCCGTCCGTCCGGTTTTCACCGATTCGGTGCGATGGTTTCAGCCGGTACGCCGCGCCGCGCCTTATCCGCCCGGCCGCACGTATCTTATTGATCCTATGAGGGCTTCCGCCGTGTCCGGCTGCGGTCATTGGAAACCCCGTTTGCATTTAGGTTAAGGACTATCAATTTCCGCACCAAACTGTGCCTCGGTGCGCATTTTTTTCCAGCCGGCCCGCTCCCGCCCCGCTAGCGCAGGAAGTTCAGCAGGGAAGGCTGCAACAGCCTTGCGCTCGTGTCCAGGGCCGCCCGGTTGCGGGTGTCGGCCAGATTCATTTCCACCACCGCTTCGGGGAAGTCCAGATCCTCGATATTGGACAGCTGCTTGACCTTGGAAAGCTCCCGGTCGTCCAGCCGATCCAGCCGGTCTTCCATCTCCCTGCGCACGGCACCCGCGTTGGCGCGGACTTCCAGCACCTGCTGGAATGCCAGGTCAATGTCGTCCAGGCGTTGTTCCAGGAGCGCCTGGTCGTTGTCGCGCAGGGCGCGCCTGAGGGTGAACATGAGATCGAAAACGTTGACGCTTTCCGGATCGTCCGGCTTGGCGAAGAAGATGTCCTCCGCGGTCACGTTCAGGGGCAGCAGGATGCCTTCGCCCGTGCGCACCATCCGCTGGTCCTGATTGCCCTTGTAGATCAGGGGCGGATTGGGGCGGAACTCGAATTCCATGCCTTCCGGGAAGGTGACTTCCGACTCCCCCGGGGTGGGTTCGGGCACTTTGAGCCGCAGCAGCACCTTGTCGCTTTCCTTGCCGTCCTCGTTGACCATTTCGATCGTGGAGAGCAGGGTCTTGTCCCGGCTCCAGGTTTCGCCGCCGTCGTCGGAAATCTGCACGTGCGCCCGTCCCAGGGTGCCGGCCTTGGTGACCTTGACGATGTAGCCGTTGCTGGAATTTCCCTCGAAGCCCGCAAGATCGGTCTCGATGCCTTGCTCCAGCGCCTGCTGGGCCGGATCCGGGGGAGTGAGCGCCTCGCCGTTTTCATCCACCTGCGGCTCCGGGGCTTCCATGCGCACGATGGCCGGTTGCAGCAGCGGCGTTTCCTCCAGGGATCGGGTGAAGGTCTTGGAGCCGGAGAATATGTACAGCTTGCCGATCTTCGAATTTCCGGCTTGGATCATGCCGGTGGTCAGTGCATCGAGTTCCTCGGCGGTGACGCGCCGGGTCGCCTCGTCCCCGCTGGCGTTGGCCTGGGCGAGAATCAGGGTCTTGGTGCGGCGCAGCTTGTCTCCCACCTCGGTCAACAGGGCTTCCGTGCGGTCCATCCACACGAAATCGTCCTGGATGTTGCGCTGCAGGGTGTCCATGAAGGAAAGCTGGGTACGGAAGTCCTGGGACTGCGTGGCGCCGATGGGATCGTCGGAAATCCTGACGATGCGCTTGCCCGAGGAGATGTCCCCCTGCAGGTCCTGCAACTTCGCCTCCGCGGTCTGGATGTTGCGGACGACAGTGTTTTGCTTCGTCAGGTCGGTCACGCGCATAAGATCAATCCAAGCTCGCAGTTACATGTTGATGACGGTGCGGGTCATCTCATCCACGGTGCCGATAAACTTGGCGGCGGCTTCGAACCCCCGCTGAAACTGCACCATGTCGGCCACTTCCTCGTCCATGTTCACCGAGGATACCTCGTCGCGCAGTTGCTGAAACTGGTCAATCACCAGTTTCTGGCTCTGGGTCTCGGCCTTGTTGCGGTTGAGCATCAGGCCCAGCTCGGCAATGATTCCGTTGTAGAATTCGTCAAAGGTCACGCTGTCGCCCTGCATGTTGGGGACAAACTGCAGGCCGTGCACTTCCAGGGCCTTGGAATTGTCGCCGGGCAGCAGGTCGTTCCCCGTGGTGATGTGGTTGGGATTTTCCACCAGCCGCTCGTTGATGCGGAAATCCTTGGCGCCCTCCAGGGTTTCGAAGAAATTGTTGAAGCCCATCACCACGGAAAATTCCGTGTCGTCCTTGCCCAGCACGAAGCGGGTCGGGTTCTTGGAGGCCAGCAGCACGCTGCCGTCGGAATTGAGCCGGGCCTCGAATATGGTCGGATCGCCCACCACCTGATTGATGCGGTTCACGATGTCGCGCACCGTGTCCACGCCAGCCTTGACGTCGACCTCGTAAAGCCGGAGAAATTCGTTGGTCTCGCCGTCCAGCACCTGCACGCGGAACTTTCCGTCTTTCAGGAAGGGGACGGGCTTGTCTATGGCGTCCTCGCGCAAGGCGAAGGAGCTTCGCATCAGGTCGAAGGTGGCGTTGATGCCCGTGCCGGTGGCGTGCACGCGGTTGACCTTGAAGGCGATTTCGGAGGCCAGTTGGTTGATCTTGTCCAGGAAGTTCACCGCCGTCTTGTCCCTGAGGTCTATCACCTCCCGCAGCTCCCCGCCGCGCAGGGTGCGGCCCAAATCCGCGCTCAGGCCCTTGGCGTCGATGCCACGCAGTCTGAACATGCCCAGCTCGTCGTTGTCGAAGGAGGCCTCCAACATGTTGGCCCGCCGGCCGACCACCAGGGGCCAGCCCTCGCCGACGGACACCGTGACCAGGTGGTTCTCGTCCTCCACCCAGTCGAATTCGATCAGCTTGGACAGTTCCTTCAGGGTGGCCTCCCGCTCGTCCCGCAAGTCGTTGGTTTCGCCCGTGCCCCGCTCGGTCTGCTGGATCAGCCGGTTTTGCTCCACCAGTTGCCGGGCCAGCTGATTGACCTTGTCCACCTGCAGGGCCAGACGCCCGTTCAACTCCTTGCGCAGGGCCGTCAGTTCCTGGTGGATGTCCTGGAAGCGGCGGGCAAGAGTCTTTGAGGCGTTGATGACTTCCACGCGGAATATTTCCGATTCGGGCTGGTTGGCCAGTTGGCCCCAGGAATCCCAGAAATCGTTCAAGGGCGTACGCAGCCCCAGCCCCTCGGTGTCGTTGAACAGGTTTTCCAGCCGCCGCAGGCCTTCGCCGCGCATTGCCAGTTCGCCGCCGCGGGATTGCTCGCCGATCAGCCGCTGATTGAGGAAGCGGTCCGTGATGCGCTCCACCTGGGTCAGGTCCACGCCCGCGCCGAAGCGGGATTTTTGCGGATGCTGGGGGTCGAGGTCCACCCGCTGGCGGGAGAAGTTTTCGTTGTCAACGTTGGCGATGTTGTGGCCGGCCACGTTCATTCCCGCCTGCTGGGCTTGCAGGGAGCGCTTTCCAAGATCGAGCTGGCTGAACAGGCTGGCGGTGGTCATGGTGCCGGTTTCTCAATAAAGTTGGTGCCGGTTTCTCAATAAATCAGGGCGGTGCCGATTGCGGAAGCTTTCCTAAGCGGAAGTTTCCTTGAAGCTGGGCGTCACCTTTTGCAGCCGGCCTTCTTCCGAGTAAGTGGGGTGCATCTTGATCGCCTCGTTGATCACCGCCAGGGTGGCGTCAATGGCTTTGAGCCTGGCCTGGGCGTTGCCGGCGGTTTCCCTGGCCAGCTCCCGGATGCTTTCCACCAGCGCCACCAGCTGCTCGTGGCAGGCGGCCAGACGCTCTCCGATTTCCGCCGATGCGCGCGGAACGATCCGGCGCAAGGTGAGCTCGGCGGGATCCTCGTTCCAGGCGGCGGCCAGCTCGTCCACCAGCTGCATGCGCTTCAGTTCCAGGCCTTGAATTTCGCGCATCTTGCGGATTTTGCCCTGTTGCAGCTTGAGCAGGTCCGCTCCGTTCAACTCGCCGTCCCGGGCGGCTTCCTGCTGCAACTCGATTTTCAGGGCTTCGTGAATCTCAATCTCCTCCATCAGGAGTTGGTTGAGGTCTTTCAGTTTCGCTTCCACTGGCCCTAATTCCTCACTCATGCGATTCATCCTGCCGTGCCCGGTTCACTCCCCTGCCCGGTTCCTTGCAGGCCCCGGGGCTGCTTCGGCGGCTTGCGGGGGAGGTCCCCCTTGTGCTGCCTTGCGGGCGAACTCAACCGCGGGTTATGGCCGCTCCAGATCCTCCTGCAGGGAGGCAGCGATCATCTTCTCCGCGAGTTTGTCCGGGTCCACCTTAACCTCTCCGCGTTTGACCTTGGCCCTGAGTTCGGCCACGCGTTCCGTCCGCACATCCGGTTCGTTGCGGATGCTTTCCCTGATCCTGGACATGGTGTTCAAGGAAGTGCGGTTCGCCGCGGTTTCCGTCTCTTCGGCCTGCCGGGGGCGGGACTGGGCGGCCTTGCCGCCTTTGCCCTGGGTTTTCCCCGCGGTCAATTCGGAGATGTTGTGTGTTTGTTTTCCGGTGACTTTCATTGCATCAACTCCAACCAACTCCATTTGCGGGCATTCAGCGGCGGGCGTTCGATTCCGCCGCTATTTTCGGACACAGCGCGTCCACTTAATGTGATTCAAAAGGTGCGCCGTTTGTCCGGGGTTTCACAGCTTTTTTTTTACAGGCCCGGCGGCGCTGTCCTTCGGGTATCGCAGCCCTGAGGCTGCCGATGTGCGCTGTTGTCACAGTACACCCGTCTGAAATCTACATCGGCAATTTGGCTGGATACTTGAGGATTTTATGCGGTTATTTGACCAGTCCCCGGTCTTCGAGGGTTCGCACCAGGAAATCCGCCAAGCCGATGCCGCCCTGTTCGGACATCAGGCGCACGAATTCGCCGTCCAGCATTTCCCTGAAGATTTCCTGGCCCTTGAGGTTGCCCAGCAGCCCCGATTCGGGCACCGCGGCGCGCATTTCCTTCACCATCTGCTCCATCAGCAGGGCCTCGAACTCCTGCGCCACCTTGCGCAGACGTTCCTTATCCTGGCTGGGGGGGAGCTTTTTGCCGGGCAGTTCGGCCACGGGCCGGGAGCGGGGCAGGCTTAAGTCCAGATTGAATCGCATGTTGCCTCCGGCCTAGCGAATATCAAGTTCGGCGTGCAGGGCGCCCGCCGCCTTGATGATTTTCAGCACCTGCACCAGGTCCGCGCTGGAGGCGCCCACCTTGTTCAGGCCGTCCACCACTTCTTTCAGGTCCACCTCCCCCTTGAACAGCACGATGCCGGGCGATTCAGGAATGGCCAGCGTGGGTTGGTCCGGGGCCTGCTGCCCGGCGGCCTGTTCCTGATTGGCTGGCGGGGCCTTGATTTCGATGCTCAGGTTGCCGTGGGATATGGCAATGGGGGAGATGCGCACGTGCTGGCCCATCACGATGGAGCCGGTGCGCTCGTCCACCACCACCCGCGCCACGGAGTCGGGCACGATGTCCAGGTTTTCGATCCGCGAGATCAGTTCCACGGTCTGTCCCAGATAGCTCTCGGGCACGGACACCTCCACGGTGCCCGCGTCCTTGGCCCGCGCGGAGCCGTCCCCCAACTCCCGGTTGACCAGCTTGGCCAGCCGGAAGGCGGTGGTGAAGTCGCTGTTTTTCAGGTTCACGTAGATGCGGGAGCGGGTGTTCAGGTTCAGGTTGATTTCACGCTCCACCACCCCGCCTCCCACCACGAAGCCCTTGGTGGGCACCAGGCTGGATTTGGGGTCCACCAGGGGTTCGCCTTCCGGTACCGGAGGCGGCTGGCCTCCGGGGCCACGCTCGATGCCTTTCGGAATGCCGGTGATGGGCCCCTGGGAGGTAGCGAAAATGACCTGGTTGGCGGCATAGAGCAGCGTGTACATCAAAGTCCCGCCGCGCAGTGAGGTGGCATCCCCCAGGGTGTCCACGGTCACGTCAACGCGCGAACCGGCCTTGGCGAAGGCCGTCAGGGTGGCGGTGACCAGCACCCCTGCGATGCTGCGGCCCCGTATGTCGCGGGGATTGAGGCTGATCGCCATGCGCTCCAGGGCGTTTTGCAGGGGCCTGCGCGCCAGCAGGGAATCCTGGGAGTCTCCGGTGCCGTCCAGCCCCACAACCAGGCCGTAGCCGATCAACTGATTGTCCCGTGCCCCCCGCAGGTAGGCGATGTCCTTGACGCGGATCGCCCAGGCCGGGGCGGCGCCCAGCAGCAGAAGCGCCAGCGCGGCCGCCGCCGCACGCAGTACCACGCGGTGGCCTCCCTTGCTGTATTGCCTGGGTTGTCCGTGCATTGGCTTAACGCTCCTTGGAGTTCGCCTGGGTTCGTTGCCTGTGTGTTGGCCGCAGGCGCCTATTGGCCCCGCGTTCCGCTCAGGAAATTGGAGAGGCGGCCCAGCACGCCCGCCTCCTCCTGCTTGCCTCCAGCCTTTGCCGCCGCGGACGCCGCCCGTTGCGCGATCGCCGAGCGTCTCACCAGCCGCCTGATTTTGTAATCGGCTTTGCTGATCTTGGGGGCCGGCACCTGGTTCTTGTCGTCCACGTCCGTGGGCCGCACGATGCCCCTCAGGGTCACCACGTACTTGACGCGGTTGCGGCTTCTGAATATGGGGGGATGCACACCGCGCACCAGCAGGTTCCCGTTGGGCAGCACGCGCACCACTTCCACCTCGATGGTTTCGATGGAGCGCAAGATTTCGGTCTGCTCCTTGTCAATCAGGTCTCTCCGCCGCTCCTGCTCCTTTAGGAAGGCGATCACCGGGTCCACGTTTTGCTGTTGCTGTTGCTGTTGCTGCTGCTGTTGTTCCTGCTGGCCTTCGGGGAGGGGCTCGGGCAGGTTGATGATCTTCGGCATGTCGGTGACGGTCAGCAGATCGCCCCGGTAGCGCGCACGGTGGTCGCGCATCAAGTTGCCCCAGGAAGCCGCGCCCCGCCACAAGCTGCCCTCGTACAAATTGCGCCGGCTGCTGATGGGCGGACGGGTGCGAAACCGTTCCTGGCGCATCATGTCGTCGCCGGATCGGGCGTCTCCGCCTTCGGGCTTTTCTTTCCCCGCGCCGAATAAGAAGCACCCCGAGAGCATCGCGGCCAGCGCGAGCGCAAGGGCCGCCGCCTTCAATCCTGCCGTGTATCGTGTCATCTGCCGTTGGCCCGCTGTAAAAGGAAGAACCGAGTTGAATTTCATTAAAATGCCGATGCGGCGCGCCGTCAATTTACCTTGACGGTTTCGTCGTCCTGTAAAATACCATGCACGATCTTGCCGGTTTCCAGATTGCGCACGGGAATAAACTGCCCGGCGCGTCCTTGCACCATGGCCACTCCGGGCACCCGCAAGAGCAGCCTGCCCGATTCATAGACCACCGTCACCCGCCCCCCTTCCGCCACGTCCATCGGCGTGGACAGCATGCGGTTGTGGAGGGGTTGGTTGCGCCCGATGGGACGCTTGGCGCGGCGCCCCACCACCTTCGTGATCGAAGTCAGGTAGGGGTCACCCCGGTTGGCGCTGATGTTTTTGCGCACGTGGGCCAGGTCGGCGGCCGCGATTTTCTGGTTGCGCCGGATGGGCCGTCTGGCGATCAGGACCCGCCGGTAGATTTTCTGGCGCACGCGCACCATGGATTTCCAGACCTCTCTTCCGTTTACGTGCGCGCTCAGCCGGTACACGCGGGTGCCGCCTCCCACCAGATGCTCGCCCATCAGGGAGATTTTCCATTGTACCCGCCCCCTGGGCAGCACCACCTCGGAAAGGGTGGTCAGGATCTGTTGCTTGAGTTTGTCCCCCCCGGCCAGCTTGGCGTCCTGTTCGGCGGCCTCCAGCACGATGCGCTCGATTTCCCCGGGTGTCACGATCTGGGCGGCACGCAACACCTGCGCGCCGGTGGGCACCATCAGTTTCAGGGGCCAATCGATGCCGGCGGCGGCCAGCCGCGCGCGCACCAGGGACTCGTTGATGCGCAGGGCGCGCCCCGGCCGGGGCGACGGGCCGATGCCCACCCGAGCGAGCTTCTCCAGGGCCTTGATGTCGAAGCCGTCCAACTCCGCGATTTCCCCCAGGGTGAACCGCTCCCCGATCACCTCGGCCTGGGGCAGCACGCGCACCTCGAATTCGGTGACGGGCCGCACCTGGCCCCATGCGGCGGTGGTGAGGCCCCACAGGGCCAGCAGCAGGGTGGCGAAAGTCGCGAGCTTGGTTTTCATTCAGGCCTCGTTATGCTTAACGGATGATTTGGTTTGCCGTCTGGAGCATTTCATCGGAAGTCTGGATGGCCTTGGAGTTCACCTCGTAGGCCCGCTGGGCGATGATCATGTTCACCATCTCGTCCACCACGCTCACATTGGAGATTTCCAGGAAATACTGGTTGAGCGTGCCCATGCCGTTGGTGCCGGGGTTCTCCACCACCGCGTTGCCCGATGCGGCCGTGGGGCTGAACAAGTTCCTGCCCAATGGCACCAGGCCGGCCGGGTTGACGAATCGCGCCAACTGGATCGTGCCGATGGGCGTGGGCAGGGTTTCCTCCCCGATCAGCACGGAAACCGTGCCGTCCAGGCCCACCTGCACCTGGCGGGCGTCCTGGGGAATGGTGATTTCAGGCTCCAGGGGAAATCCGTCCTGGGTGACGATGCGTCCGTTGGGATCCCGCTGGTAGTTCCCGGCGCGGGAATAGGCGATGGCGCCGTTGGGCTGGAGGATCTGGAAGAACCCCACGCCCTCGATGGCCACGTCCAGTTCCGAGCCGGTGTTGCGCATGTCGCCCTGGGTGAAGATTTTCTCCGTGGAGACGTGCTTCACGCCGTGTCCGGAATGAATGCCCACCGGGATGGTCGTGTTCTGGGATGAGGGGGAGCCCGCCGCCCGGTCAATCTGGTAGAGCAGGTCCTGGAAGTTGTTGCGGCTTTTCTTGAAGCCCACCGTGGCCACGTTGGCCAGGTTGTTGGCGACGGTGTCAATCTGGCGCTGTTGCGCGCCCATACCCGTGGCCGAGACAAAAAGGGATCGCATCATAAGGCGGCGTTCCTCCGGTCAAGCGTTATCAATTCGCGCGATCATACTTCTGCCAGGGTGATCGCCCGTTGGTTCATTTCATCAGCAGAGGTCAACGCCCGTTGCATGGAAGCATAGGAGCGGTTGGCCTGGATCATGCGCACCATTTCCCTGATGGATTCCACGTTGGACTTTTCCAGCCAGCCCTGCACGAGGTCCACGTCCTCCAGGATGCGCGCGTTGTTCTCCACGTCCACGGGCGCCATCAGGGAATTGCCCAGCTTCTGCAGGCGCTCCGGAAAGGGGAAGGTGACGATCTTCATGCCCCCGATCCGCGTGCCGTCCACGATTACCGAGCCGTCATCGGAGACTTGCACGTCGTTGCCCTCGATCACGATGGTGCCTTCCTTGCCGTTGACGGTGAATCCTTCCGCCGTCACCAGTTGCTTGTCCTGATTGAGGTGAAAGTTGCCCCCGCGGGTGAAGCGCTCACCCTGCGGCGTGGCGACGCTGAAAAATCCCTTCGGATTGGCCAGGGCCAGGTCGAGTTGCTGCCCGGTCTGTTGCAGGCGCCCCTGGGACATGTTTTTGCCCATGTCCGCCACCGAGACGTAGAAGGTGCCCACGCCGGTATAGGGCGCGAGGTGCTCGTGGTGGGCGAAGGTCTCTTCATCGGACATGGAGGGCACGCCCATGGTCTGGGCGAACAGGGACTGGAAGACCGGTTGGTCCTCCTTGTAGCCCGAAGTCTCCACGTTCGCCAGATTGTTGGCGACCGACTCCATCTGCCGTTCCAGCGACTTGCCGTAGGACACCAGCGTGTAGATACCTTGCGGATTCATAGGTCAACGTCCCTGCCTGGATTGGCCAAACTGGCCCGCGTGCGGGCCGGATTATGGGTGCTTTCCTGTCAATCGTCCATGAATAGTGCTGAGAAAAAGCAAGCGACATGCCATCCGCCGCAAAATCCGCCCGCGATCGCACATCTCCCGCCCGCAGGGAGGAAATACGCAATGATATGAGCGGCAAGGCGCGGCAAAAAAACACGCGCGCAATCCACACGGAGAATGCATCCGCCGGGCCCTGAAGACTCCCTCCGGCCGGGGCAAACTCCACGCCAACTCCTCCCGCTTCCGCCCTTGGGCGGAGCCGCTTGGGCGCAAGCGCTTGTTTTCTTGACGGTTTATGCGCCGTCTTTTATGCTGGAGAAGGGCGCTCAAGCCCCCTTCTCGAGACCCTCTTTCTTGAAACCAGGGCCCGCCCATGAATGTGCCGGAAAACGTTTCCGCCGAAACGGCCCAAGTCCTTCTCGATGACCTGAGGACCTACCAGCGGGAACAGGAGGAAGACCCCACCAATCACCTGCCCCCCTATCACTGCGGTCTGATTTACGCCCAACTGGGCGATCACGGCTCCGCGGTGCACAGCTATCAGACCGCCATCGAGCGCAATCCGGAGTTCGGCCAGGCCTATTTCAACATGGCCATCGCCTACTCCGCCCAGGGCGTCTACGACAGGGCCGAAGAGGCCTACCGCCTGGCCACCCAGTACAACCCCGCCGATGCGGAGCCCTGGGCCAATCTGGGGGCCCTGCTCCAGTTCCAGGGCGATGTGGAAAAGGCGCTGGAAGCCTACAACAAGGCGGTGGAACTCAATCCGGACGAGTTGGAGGTGCGCCGCCTGATGGCGCTCATGTTGTACGACGAGGGGCGGATCGAGGAAGCGGAGCAGGTGTTCCGGGCCACGGTGGCGCACGACCCCCAGAATGCGGAAGCTTGGAACAGCCTGGGGCTGATCGCCTTCCACCAGGAACGCCTCGAGGACGCCCGCGCGCACTACCAGAAGGCGGTGGACATTGACGAGCGTTTCGCCCAGGCCTGGAGCAACCTGGGCAACCTTTATCTCAAGCAGAACCAGGAAGCCCAAGCCGTGGGGGCCTACCGCAAGGCGTTGGCCGGCGACTCGGACGATCCCACCATCTGGTTCAACCTGGGGGAGTTCTTCTTCAGCCGCGACCACCCCGAGGCGGAAAAGTGCCTGGCGCGGGTGGTGGAACTGGACCGGTCGGACATGGAAGCCTGGGGCATGCTGCGCCGGTGGTATTCCCGCCATCCCCACTACCCCAGCTGGAAGTCCGCCCTGACGGTGCTGCTGGCCGACGCGCCGGACGACGTGAGCCTGCTGCGGGAACTCTCCTACGTGCTTGAGAAGTTGGGGGAGCATGCGGAGGCGATCAAGGTGCTCAAGGAGGTGATCGGACGCGACCCGGAGGACACGGAATCGCGGCTGCTGATGGCCGGCCTGGCCCTGAGGCAGGGCAAGCCCATGGATGCCTATCAGCAGCTGAGGCTGCTGGATTCCGCCGACGATGAGGCTCTGGACATGTGGCAATACCTGGGACAGCGGCTGCTCTACCACGGCAATGACGCCGAGGCGGAGGCTTGCTTCATGAAGGTGATCGCCCACCGGCCGGGGCAGTCTTCGGCATGGAAATACCTGGGTGAGCTGGCCAACAGGAAGGAAGAATGGGAACTGGCCTTCGAGCGCTTTATGCGGGCCGGGGAGATCAACCGCAACGACAAGGATGTCTGGCTGCCCCTGGCCGACCGCCTCATGGAGGCCGGGGCCTACGACAAGGCGGTGGACTGCCTCAACCAGCTCAGCGGCCTGCTGCGCTATCTGACCGGGGATTGGGAGCGCTTCTTCCCGGTCTACCACCAGGCCGGGCGGGCGGAGGAGTTGCTGGACAAGCTGGAACAACTGATGTTCGAGGGCGCGCTGCCCAACCGGCTCTGGGTGTCCCTGGCCGCCCTGTTCTCCCGCGCGGGACTGAGCGATCGGGCGCGGGTCTGCATGGAGCGGCTGGAGGAGTCCCTGGACAACATCCCCGACGGCGAAGCCCTGCTGGAGCAGGTGCTGCTGGAGCGCGCCGCCGGCACTCCGCTCCCACCGCCGGCAGAGGCGGCGCAGGCGGCTCTGTCTGCGCAGGCGCATTTGGAGCCCCTGGCGCCCTCGGAGCGGGGCGCGGCCCTGTCGGCGAAGGAACAGGAGGCGGTCATCGTGCAGTCGGAGCGGCACCAGCGGGCCATCGCCCTTGATGCATCCGACTTCCGCGCCTGGTTCAACGCGGGCAACGCCCTGTTCCGCCTGGGGCGCTATTCGGACGCCGAGCGCCATTTTCTAAAGGCCGGCGAACTCAACCCCGAGGAGTCCAAGACCTTCTACAATCTGGGCTGCGCCCGGGAGGCCCAGGGCCGGATGGCCCTGGCCTGCGAGGGCTTCGAACGGGCGGTGGAATTGCAGGGCGGCTTCGCGCAGGCCTGGAACTGGCTGGGGGTGCTGCGCTATCATCTGCACGAGAACGACCTGGCGCGGCGGGCCTACGTCCGCAGCCTGGCCCATGACCGCGGCTCGGCGAAGGCCTGGCACAACCTGGGCGTGCTCTACCGCCGTCTCGACGAGCGGGAAAAATCTGCCTACTGCTTCCAGGAATCGCAGAAGCTGGGAGGCGTTTAGCAGCCGCGCCGTCCCCGGCATCACCCCTTGGCACCCCACCGGTATCCCATGAGATTTGTGGACTACGTTAAAATTCATCTCCGCTCCGGGAAGGGCGGCAAGGGATGTGCCTCCTTCCGCCGGGAGAAGTTCGTGCCCCGCGGCGGGCCGGACGGCGGGGATGGCGGCAACGGCGGGGACATCCTGATTCAGGGCGTGAAGGGAAAGTCCACCCTGCTGGACTTCCAGTTCCGCCAGCACTTCCACGCGCCTGGCGGCACCGGCGGGATGGGCAAGGACAGGCACGGCAAAAACGGCGAGCCGCTGGTGCTCAAATTGCCCCTGGGCACAATCGTCCAGGATGCGGAGACGGGCGAGGCCCTGGCCGAGGTGGTGGACGAGCAGCCCCGGCTGTGCCTGAAGGGCGGCACCGGGGGGAAGGGCAACACACGCTTCAAGACCTCCAGCAACAGGGTCCCCGAGCAGGCGGAGGAGGGCTGGCCGGGCATCGAAAAATGGGTGGTGCTGGAACTCAAGCTGATGGCCGACGTGGGTCTGGTGGGCTTTCCCAATGCCGGCAAGTCCACCCTGATCAGCCGCATTTCAAGGGCCCGCCCCAAGATCGCCGAATATCCCTTCACCACCCTGGTGCCCAACCTGGGCATGGTGCAGACCGAGGGCTTCGAATCCTTCGTGGTGGCCGACATTCCGGGAATCATCAAGGGCGCCCATGAGGGCGTCGGGCTGGGCCTGCGCTTCCTGCGCCACATCGAGCGCACCGCGCTGCTGCTGCTGATGCTGGACGTTTCCGGGGCCGAAGAGCGCGAGCCCATGGCCGAATACCGGATTCTGCTGGAAGAGCTGGAGGCCTTCTCGGCCACCCTGCCGGACAAGCCCCGCGCGGTGGCGCTGACCAAGACCGACGCGGCCTCCGGCGCCGGCGCGGTGCGGGCGCTGGCGGAGCAGTTGCGGGCCGCGGGCGAGACGGTGTTCCCCATCTCCGCGGTCACGGGCGAGGGCATTCCCGAACTGGTGCGCCATCTGGGAACTCAGGTGTTCCGGCTGCGGCGGGAGCGGGCTAGTCAGGACGAATATGCGTCCGCTTCCACTCCGCGTAGGTCACCCCCTCCCGCCGGGCCATGACGGCACGGTACTTCAGCAAAGCGAAGGTGGTGAGCGGATAGGTAAGGACGGAAATGGGAATCGCCCAGACCAGGCTGCCCACCACGATGGGCCAGCCGAAAGTCCAGAACAGCAGCACCGCGCCCGCCCCCACGGATTCGATCCAGGTTTCGGCGGGATTGCCCGTCTCTTGTGAAAAGAGGCGGCTGAATTCCGCGAAGTGAATGATGCCCAGGTTCTCCAGATCGAAATCCAGCGCCAGGGCCACCTGCCCGGTGATGAAAAAGAAATAGTACAGCGGCAGCACGGTGACCGGATTGGAAATCCAGACCAGCGCCACGGCGATGGGCAGGTTGAAGTGGAAGCGGATCAGGTAGCGGCACAGCACCCAGATCATGGCGACGATGTACATCTGAATCCCCACCGTCGGCGTGAGGCCCACGAACATGCCGATGGCCGCCCCCCAACTGACGTGGGTGATGGGCGCCTCGGACTCCACGAACGGCAGCACCAGGTGCTCGTATGCGATCCGGGAGAGGCGTGTTCGCTGGGGCTTGTCGCTGGGCACGGGGCTGCGGGGGCTCAGGCGGATAGTTGGGCGAGATACCGATCAATCACCTCCGGGGCCTGCTCCACCGCCAGGGGCAGCTTGCTGAGATTTTTCACGCCCGCGGTGGCCATGTGCGGCGGGCCTCCGCCCCGGCCCTCGGCGATGTCGGCCACGCGGTTGACGATGTCCCCCGCCTTCACGTTCCGCTTCACCAGGTCGTCGGTGACCACACAGAGCAGGGAGGCCTTGCCGTTGATGACCGCGGCGATCACGGCGACTCCGTTTTTCATTTCCTTGCGCAGGGAATCGGCGATGCTCCGCAGCTCGTCCACCGAGTCGGCCTGCACCTCGCTGGACAGCACGGTGACGCCGTTGACGGTGGTGGTCTTTTCCAGCAGCGCTCTGGCGTCTTCCGCGCGGCCGCCCTTCTTCAGGCTCTTCACCTCCTGCTCGAGCTTCTTGCGCTCCTCCAGCAGCGCTTCGATGCGCCGGGGCAGCTCTTCGGCGGACGCGTTGACGCGGGCCTGCAACTGCCCCACCAGCCGGTTGGCTTGGCGCAGCAGGGCCTCGGCGGCCTCTCCGCTCACCGCCGAGATCCGCCGCACGCCCGAGGCGATGCTGGATTCGGAGACGATGGTGAAGATCCCGATATCACCGGTGGCCTTGACGTGGCATCCTCCGCACAACTCCGCGCTGAATTCCGGCACCTCCACCACCCGCACCTCGTCAGCGTATTTTTCTCCGAACAGGGCCGTCACGCCGCCGGCGATGGCCTCGTCGTAGCCGGTCTGGTAGATGTGGAGCGGCGTGTTGGCCCGGATGGCCCGGTTCACCATCCGCTCCACCTGCTCCAGCTCGCCCTCGCCGGGTTTCTCGAAGTGGGTGTAGTCGAACCGCAGGTGCTCCGGGTCCACCACCGAGCCGGCCTGATTGACGTGGTCTCCCAGCACGTTCTTCAGCGCCCGGTGCAACAGGTGGGTGGCCGTGTGGTTGAGGGTGATGGCGCTCCGCCGGGCCTCGTCCACCTCCGCGGTGACGGGGCCCGCGTCCGGCAAGGCGTCCCCCTTGCCCTCCTTGCCCCGGCAGACGTGCACGATGCGGTCGCCGTCCTTTTGCACGTCCAGCACCTGCCACTCCCCCGCCTCGCCGAAGATGCGCCCCTGGTCGCCCACCTGCCCGCCGCCCTCGGCGTAGAATGGCGTGTGCTCCAGCACCAGCAGCAGCCCGCCCTCCGGGCTGCGGCTGAAGCTGTGCACGCGGGTTTCCAGGCGCAAGGCGCCGTACCCTTCGAATTGAGAGTGCGGCCCCTCGTTCAGCACCACCCACTCCCCCGCCTCCTCCAGGCCCGGGGCCGCGGCCCTGGCTTCGGCGCGCTGGGCCTCCATCAGTTTTTCGAAGGCCTCCATGTCCACCTGGAATCCGCGCTCCTCGGCCATCAGCTGGGTCAAATCCGCCGGAAAGCCGTAGGTGTCGTAGAGCTTGAACACCTGCTTCCCCGGCAGGGACTTGCTTTTCGCTTTCTTCTGCTCCCGCAAGACCCGCTCGAAAATTTCCAGGCCGCGGTCCAGGGTCTGGGCGAAGCCTTCCTCCTCGGCCTTGATCACACGGGCGGCGTGGCCGGCCTGGGCCTGCAACTCGGGAAAGGCATCCCCCATCACTTCGCCCACCACCGGCACCAGCTTGTGGATGAACGGCTCGCTCATGCCCAGCACCTTGCCGAAGCGCGCCGCGCGGCGCAGCATGCGCCGCAGCACATAGCCCCGCCCCTCGTTGGAGGGCAGGGCGCCGTCGGAGATGGCGAAGGTCAGGGAGCGCAGATGGTCCGCGATCACGCGGAACGCCACGCCCACTTCCCCTTCCCCGTCCGCGACGCCGGTCTCCTTGGCAATGGCCTCCAGGATGGGGGTGAACAGGTCCGAATCGTAGTTGGATCTCTTGCCCTGCAAGACGCGGGTGACGCGCTCCAGGCCCATGCCCGTGTCCACGTGCACGGCGGGCAGCGGCTCCAGCTCGCCGGAGGGCAGGCGGTTGAACTGGATAAAGACCAGGTTCCACAATTCGATGAAGCGCCAGCAGCCTTCCTGGTTGACCTGGCATTCGTGCTCGCCCGCGCTGCCCGGCGGGCAGGTGCCTTCGCCCAGGTCCATGTGCACTTCGCTGCACGGCCCGCAGGGGCCCGTATCCCCCATTTCCCAGAAATTGTCGTGCTTGCCGCAGCGCAGCACGCGCTCCGGCGGCAGGGGCGTCATCTCCATCCACAGCCTTTCGGCCTCCTCGTCGGGTTCCAGCCCTTCTTCCGGGCTGCCGCCGAAGACGGTGGCATAGAGCTTGTCGCCGGGCAGGCCCCATTGATCCACCAGCAACTCCCAGGCCCAGGCGATGGCTTCCTTTTTGAAATAGTCCCCGAAAGACCAGTTGCCCAGCATTTCGAAGAAGGTGTGGTGGTAGTTGTCCCGGCCCACGTCTTCCAGGTCGTTGTGTTTGCCCGAGGCCCGGATGCATTTCTGGGAGTTGACCGCGCGCGAGTAGTCCCGGCTGCCCGTCTTCAGAAACACGTCCTTGAACTGATTCATGCCCGCGTTGGTGAACAGCAGGGTCGGGTCGTCCTGGGGAAAGACGGGGGAGGAACGGACAAATTTGTGGCTTTTGCCCTCGAAGAACGAGATAAACTCCTTGCGAATGGTCTGCGAAGTCTTCACTGAAATCCGGTTCGGTGCTCTGGATTGCCGTTCCGATGCGAGGCTCCGGCCGGAGCGTGCCGGGACGGTCTCCGCGGAATGCGCCGCCGCGGGAGGATCGGGGCTTCCGGGCGATTATACACAGAATTGAATTGCTAAACAAAGGCGCGGGAAGGGGAGCCGATGCACCCCGCGGAGGCAGGAAAACGCGGCGGCGGGACGCCGGGAGGGGGGCAGGCGGCCCTGCACGGGGCGGTGTTCCTGTTCGGCGTGGCCGGCCTGTTCGGCAAATGGATCGCGCTGGGCCCCATGCTGATCGTGCTCGGCAGGGTCATCTTCGCCGCCGGCGCCCTGGGCCTGGTGCTGCTCCTGCGCCGGAAAGCCGTGGGCCTGCCGCCACGGCGCGACTGGTGGATGTTGCTCTCCTGCGGGGCGCTGCTGGTGCTTCACTGGGCGGCGTTTTTCCACTCCATCCAGGTCTCCACCGTGGCGGTGGGGCTGCTGGCCTATTCCACCGCGCCGGTCTTCGCCGCCCTGCTGGAGCCCTGGTGGTTCGGCGAGTCCTTTTCGGCGCGCGGCTTCGCCGCCTCCCTGCTTTCCCTGGGCGGAGTGGCCGTGATGATTCCCCATTGGCAACTCCAGGAAGCCGTTTTGCAGGGCGCCAGTTGGGGCGTCGTGGCGGGCTCCAGCTTTGCGTTGCTCTCCCTGCTCAACCGGGGGCTGAGGCGCGAGCATGACGCGGTGAGTCTGGCTTTCATTCAGGACGGCCTGGCCGCCCTGCTGGTGCTGCCCCTGCTGCCGGCGATCTGGGAGCCCCTTGCCGCGCGGGATTTGGCGCTGCTGGCGCTGCTGGGGATCGTGTTCACCGCCCTGGCCCACGGGCTGTTCATCCATGCCCTGCGCACGGTGCGGGCGCGCATGGCCACCCTGGTCAGCAACCTGGAGCCGGTCTACGGAATCGCCCTGGCCGCC
>CBDUSX010000008.1:0-23905 GCA_965369935.1 uncultured bacterium | reverse complement strand
CGCGGAGGCGCAAAGCATGTCCTGAGCCTGGCGAAGGAGCGCAAAGGCACAAAGGCGGGATTTCTTATCCCCTCCCCCTTGATGGGGGAGGGTCAGGGAGGGGGTGATTCCCAACAGGCGCGAAGGGGGGCAAATCGGCGGGCAGCGATTCAGCACCCCTGCTTTGTGACGCGGCAGGCCCGTTCCAGGCCGAGTTCGCAGGCCTTGCGCTTGTCGTCGCAGGCGTCCTCGCGCTCATTGAGGGCATGGTAGGCGTTGCCACGGTTGCTGTAGGCGGCCGGAAATTCAGGATCGAGGTCTATGGCCTCGTCATAGTCGTCAATGGCCTCCTCGTAGCGCTTCAGATGCTTGTAGGCCAGCCCCCGGTTGTTGTAGGCGATCTTGAAATCGGAATCCAGGTCAATGGCCTTGCTGAAATCGGCGATGGCCAGCTCGTAATTCCCCATGTTCCTGTGCACCACGCCCCGGTTGTTGTAGGCCCGCACGTATTCCGGGTCCAGGGCGATGGCCTTGTCCAAATCCTCGAGGGCGAGGCGATAGCGCTTGAAGTGGTTGTGAATCATGGCGCGTTTGTTGTGAGGCTGCCTGCGGCGAGGCGCCAGCTTGATGGCGCGGCTGAAGTCGGCGAAGGCGCGCCCGTACTTGCCCAGGCTCCGGTAGGCCTTGCCGCGGTTGCTGTAGGCCGTTGCGTATTTGGGATCGAGCGCAATGGCGCGATCGAAATCGGCGATGGCGCGCTTGTACTGCTTGAGGGAAGAGTAGATAACGCCGCGGCTGTTGTAGGGCAGCTTGCGGCGGGGCGCCAGCTTGATGGCGCGGTCGAAATCCGCGACGGCCAGCCCGGGCTTGCCCATGAAAAAGTAGGCCGTGCCCCGGTTGTTGTAGGCGCTGACAAACTTAGGATCGAGGGCGATGGCCTCGCTGAAATATTCCACCGCCTCGTCCGGAGACTCGTAGCGCCCGCCCTCCCAGAGGCTCGCCCCTTCCCGATTCCATTCCTGGGCCGTGCTGGCGCCACAGCCGAGCAATGCCGGCAGGGCGCCGGCCGCCAACAGCAGGAACACAATCAGGCGGGTGTGCGTTTGCCGCGTTCCTTGCAGCCGAATTCTTTCCATGGATTTCATTCCAGGCTCCCGAATGTTGCCCGTGCTTCCTTGCGATTATGCCCCTCAGAATGCCGCTCTGCGCACACCGCATCCGTAATATCCATTGCTTCCGCGCCCTAGCCCGCGTGGCGGGACTCGGGCTCCCAACTCTCCTCCGGGGAAGGCGCAGCCAAGGGATCCGGGGGACGCGGCGGAGACGCCGGGGCTTGGCGGGCGGGCGGACGCGCGTATTCAAACTTCAGGCCGGCGCCCGGCAGGGCGGCTTCCAGCTCCTCCATCACCGCCTCCGCCGGGGAGAAGCGCAGCCCGGAGTCGATCCAGACCCGGCAGCCGTTGGCCGCTTCGACGCAAAAGCTCACCTCGCACTCCCCCGGCGCCTTGGACAGCACGCCCATCAGCATGCGCAGCCGCTCCTCGTCCAACTCCTGCTCCATAGTGATGGTGAGGCGGCGGGCCTCCCCGGCCCGGTGGCGCTCCAGGGTGGTCACGTGCTCGCCCATCACGCTGATTTCCTCCTCGTTGACGCGCACGCGCCCCCGGATCAACAGGGGCTGATCCGAGGCCAGCAGTTCCGCCACCTCGGCGAAGACGCGGGCGAAGACCACCACGTCGATGGTGCCGCGCAGGTCCTCCAGCTTCACCACGGCCATTTTCTCGGAGTTGCGGGTCATGCGCACGGTCAACTGGGCCACGGTGCCGGCCAGCACAACCTCCGCGCCGTCACCGAACTCGCTCTCCCTCACGGCATGAGTGGTGGTGGCCAGGGCGGCCACCTCGGAGCGGTAGCCGTCCAGCGGATGGCCGGAGAGGTAATAGCCCAGCGCCTCCTTTTCCATTTGCAGGCGCTGGCGGGGATTGAGGGAAGCCGCCTCGGGCAAATCCACCCGCAACTCCACCTTGGCCTCCTCCTCGCTGCCCAGCAGGCCGAACAGGGACTCCTGCCCTTCCACCTGCTCGTTCCGGTAGCTCAGTCCCATGGCCACCATCCGCTCCAGCCCGGCCAGCAGGCGCGCGCGATCCGGCTCCAGGGAGTCGAAGGCGCCGCACTTGATGAGCGCCTCCAGCACCCGCTTGTTGACGCGGTGCAGGTCCACCGACGTCACGAACGCCGCCAGATCGGCGAAGCGGCCCTCCGGCTGGGCCTCCCGCGCCTCCAGGATGACGCTCACGGCGTTTTCCCCCACGTTCTTGACCGCGCTGAGGCCGAAGCGCACGGCGTTGCCGTCAATGGTAAAGCCCAGCCCGCCGGCGTTGACGTCCGGCGGCAGCACCTGCACCTCCATGCCCTCGCACTCGGCGATGAAGTTGACCACCTTGTCCGTGTTGTCCATGTCGCTGCTCAGCAGCGCGGCCATGAACTCCACCGGGTAGTGGGCCTTCAGGTAGGCGGTCTGGTAGGCGATCAGCCCGTAAGCCGCCGAGTGGGACTTGTTGAAGCCGTAGCCGGCGAAGCGGTCGATCAGATCGAAGATGTCGTTGGCTTTTCGCGCGGGGATGTCCCTGGCCGCGCAACCCTGGATGAACCTGTCCCGCTGTTCGGCCATTTCGGCGGGGATTTTCTTGCCGATGGCGCGCCGCAGCAGGTCCGCCTGGCCCAGGGAAAAGCCGGCCAGCACGCGCGCCGCCTCGATCACCTGCTCCTGGTAGACCATCACCCCGTAGGTTTCCTCCAGCACGGGCTTCAGCAACGGGTGCGGGTAATCCACCTCCTCCGTCCCGTTTTTACGGCGCGCATAGGTTTTGTCCATTTTGGCGTCGAGGGGTCCCGGCCGGTAGAGGGCCAGGATGGCCACCACGTCCTCGAAGGTGGAGGGTTTCATGTCCCCCAACAGCCGGCGCATGCCCCCGGATTCAAGCTGGAACACGCCTGTGGTGTCGGCCCGGCTCAGCAGGCGGAAGGTGGCCTCGTCGTCCAGGGGGATCACGTCAATGTCCAGGGGGTCTTGCGGGCGGCCGCGGTTGACCAGTTCCAGGGCATTTTCGATGATGGTCAGGTTGAGCAGCCCCAGGAAGTCGAACTTCACCGCGCCCTGGTCCTCCGCCCACTTCATGGAATACATGGACTGCATGCCCCCCTCGCCCCGGGCCGGCGTGCAGACGGGCATGACCTCGGTGATGTCCACGTCCATGATGATCACCCCCGCCGCGTGGGTGGACAGGTTGGAATTCAACCCCTCCAGCTTGCGCCCAATTTCGATCAGCTCGCGCTCCTGCTCCTGCCCCTCGCGTTCCAGGCGCGCCAGTTCGGGCTCCATGGAGATGGCCTCTTCCAGGGTGATGTTGAGCATGTTGGGGATCAGCTTGGCGATCTTGTCCGCCTGGCTGTAAGGAATGTCCAGCACCCGCGCCACGCCCCGCAGGACGGCCTTGGCCCCCAGGGAGCCGAAGGTGGAAATCTGGCAGACCCTCTCCGCGCCGTATTTTTCCCGCACGTATTCGATCACCCGCTCGCGCCCGGCCACGTCGAAGTCAATGTCGAAGTCGGGCATGCTCACCCGCTCCGGATTGAGGAAGCGCTCGAACAGCAGCCCGTGGCGCAGGGGATCGAGGTCCGTGATGCGCAGGGAATAGGCCACCAGCGAGCCCGCGCCGGAGCCCCGCCCCGGACCCACCCGCACGCCGTTGTCCTTGGCCCAGTTGATGAAGTCGGCCACGATCAGGAAGTAGCCCGCGTAATGCATGCCGGTGATCACGCCCAACTCGTAGTCCAGCCGCTCCAGATAGGGCTGCCGGAAGGCTTCCCGATCGGCCCCGGCCACGCCCTCCGACCGCTCGAGGCGCTCCAGGCGGCGCTCCAGCCCGTCCGCGGCCACCTTGCGGAAGTAGCCTTCCTCGTCGTGGGGGGCGGGCACCTCGTACTTGGGCAGGAAGACCTTGCCGCTCTCCAGAATCAGCTCACACTGCTCGGCGATGCGCGCGGCGTTGTCGTACACCTCCGGGGCATGGGCGCTCAACACCTCTTCCATCTCCTCGGGGGATTTCAGGTAGAGCTGCTTGTCCGTGAACGGCTCCACGCCGGGGTCGGTGACTTTCTTCTGCCAGCCCATCAGCTGCAGAAGGTAGTGGGCCTTGCCCTCCTCCGGGGTCAGGTAGTGACAGTCGTTGGTGCCCACCAGGGGCAGCCCCAGCTCTTCCGCCATGGCCACCAGCTTCCCATTGACCACCCGCTCGGGCTCCAGGCCATGCTCCTGAATTTCCAGGTAGAAGCGGCCCTCGAACACCTGCCCGTACCAGCGCGCCAGTTCGCGCGCCTCTTCCTCCCTGCCGTCCAGCAGGGGCTTGCTGATGACGCCCCCCAGGCATGCCGAAAGGGCGATCAGCCCCCCGTTGTACTGCTCCAGCAACTCCTGATCCATCCGCGGCACGCCGTAGAACTTGCCCTCCGCATAGGCGCGGCTGACCAGTTGGATCAGGTTCCGGTAGCCCTCCCGGTTCTGGCAGAGCAGCACCAGGTGGGAGGCGTTGGGCCCCGGGCGCTCGTAGCGGCGCTCCTTACGGGACACGGCGGCCACGTAGGCCTCCACCCCGATGATGGGCTTCAGCCCGGCGTCCTTCAGCTTGTGGTGAAACTCCACCGCCCCGAACAGGTTTCCGTGGTCGGTGATCGCGCAGGCGCCGTAGCCCTTGCTTTGCAGGGCGGCGGGAAGCTCGGCGATGCGGATCGCCCCGTCGAGCAGCGAATACTGGGTGTGCAGGTGAAGATGGGTGAACGGGCGGCTCATTGCGTCATCCTGTTACGCGGTGCTCTTACGCTCGGCTGCGCGGCGTCCCTGCCGCCATGTCACTGACAAATGGAGCCACAGCGTATTGCCTGTCCCTGAAAATCTACCAGAAAGCGGGGCCTGGGTGAAGGGATGGGGGCCGATAATATCTCCATAAAGCGGCCGCTCCCCGCCGGGACGCAGGCGGCTCCCGCGCAGCCACACAACCACCCCGTCAGGGGCGCGCGGCGAAGAACTGCTGGCCCGGATCCTCGATGGGCAGCTTCTCGAAATGGGAGAAGCCCGCCTGCCCGGCCAGATCGCGGGCCCCCACCTCTCCGATCAGCGTGCCCAGCCCCGCGCCGCCATAGGCCAGGGAGACGCTCATGCAATGGTAGGGGCTGATCGCCTGCCGCAGGCGGGCGGAGGGGTTGCGGTTTTCCATCGGGTTGTGGGAGCCGATGGGCTCCATCCAGAAGAACAGGCCGTCGTCGGCCAGGGCTTCGCGGATGGCTTTCAGCCCGCCGACGGGGTCCACCATGTCGTGGATGCAGTCCAGCGCCAGCACCAGATCGTACTTGCCGTCGCCGGGCAACTCCATGATGGGCGCCTGGATGTATTCCGTGTTGGCGGCCCCGGCCTCCTCGGCCCGCTTGCGCGCCCCGGCAATGCTGGAAGCGTCGGGCTCGAGGCCCACGACGGTCGAGCCGGGATAGGCCGCGGCAACGGCCACCGTGGAGCGGCCCAGCCCGCAGCCCACGTCCAGCACCCTGATGCCCGCATCCAGCTTTTCCTTCAGTCCCGGCACCTGGGGCAGCCATTTCTGGGCCAGCAGGTGAACGAAGGGCGATTTGTGCAGCCGGTCTATGGATTCTATGATCTCCTCGCCCAGTTCCGAGAACTTGAGGCCGCCCCCGTTGCGGAAGGTTTCCATCACCTTGTCGGTCAGGTTCAGATGCGGAATGGCGATCTGGAACATCCCGGCCAGAAACATCGGGCCGTCCTCGTCGGCCAGCATCAGCGCGGCCTCCTCCCCCATCACGTAGCGGTCGCTCTCCGGATCGTAATCGCAGATCTCCGCGGCGGCCATCACCTTGAGCCATTCGCGCACGTAGCGCTCGTTGAGGTTGGTCTTGGCCGCCAGTTCCCCGCTGGTCATTTCCCCGGCCCCGGCCATGGCCTTGAACAGTCCCAGCCGGTCCCCGATATAGCCCAGCCCTGAGATCATGGCCCCGCCGACGTAGTTGGCCAGCCGCCCTCCCATTTCCTTGAGCTTGTCCTTGTCCATCACAGACCTCCCTTTGCGCAGCAGGTTTGAGGCCCTCCGCGGCAGGGAAGGCCATTGCGGCGCTTCCCGCCCGGCCGGGCATCACGGCGGTTTCCGGGTGTACGCGGCCCGGCTCCCCGGAACCGGGCCATGGGGAAGGCTATCACCCCATCGCGGGGAAGGGTAGGCTGCTCCGCCAGCGGCGCGCTAAAGCATGCTCAGCCGATCAGCCCTTCGCACTCCTCCACGATGCGGCCGGCGGCGTCGCCCGAGAAGAGCTTGTCCGTGGCGGCCTCCATCGCGTCCAGCATTTCGGGTGCTTCCAGCAGCTCGATCAGCCGCGCGGCCAGCGTGCGCCCGGAAAGCCCGTGCTGCTCCAGCACCACGGCCGCCCCGGCAGCTTCCAGCCGTTGCGCGTTTTTCAGCTGGTGCTCGCCGCTGGCCCCTGGGATGGGGATCAGCAGGGACGCGCGGCGGGCCGCCACGATCTCCGTCACCGCGCTGGCCCCGGCCCGGCCGACCACCAGGGTGCAGCGCCGGAAGGCAGCGGCCATGTCTTCAATGAAGGGCTGGACCTCGGCGTCCAGGCCGGCCCGCCCGTAGGCTTTCTGCACCCGGGCATGCTCCGCCGGGCCGGTCTGGTGGAGGATGGCCAGCCTGCGGCCCCGTCCCTGCTCCCATTCTTTCAGCAAGGGCAGGGCCTCCACCATGGCCTCGTTGATGACGTGCGCGCCCTGGCTGCCCCCGAACACGAACACCAGGGGCGCGCGGCGTCCCTGGGGCTTTTCATCCCGCAGGGCCAGGATGGCCGAGCGCACCGGATTGCCCACCACCACCGCCCGGGAGAAGAAGGCCTCCAACCCCTCGAAGGGCACGAAGGCCAGCCGCACGAAGCGTCCCAGCAAGCGGTTGGTGAGGCCGGGATAGGCGTTCTGTTCCTGCAGCACGGTCAGCCGCCGCGCCAGGAGGGCGCTGGCCAACATGGGGCCGGAGGCATAGCCCCCCACCCCGATCACCAGCTGCGGGCGGAAGGCCGCAAGGATCGCCAGGCATTTCAGGCAGGCCAGGGGCAGCATGGCCAGCACCCACAGCCTGCGCCGCCAGGACACCCCGTAGAGCCCCCGCACCGGAATGCGGTAGAGCCGGAAGCCCCGCTCGGGCACCACCCGCTGTTCGATGCCGTAGCGGCTGCCCACGAAGCGGATGTCCGCCCGCGGGTGGCGGCGCAGGAAAGCCTCGGCGATGGCCAGCCCCGGAAAGAGGTGGCCGCCCGTTCCGCCTCCGGCGATCAGCACCCGCCGGACGCCCCCTTGCGCTGCTGCCATGGTTATCGTGACAAGTTGGTTAAGCTGGTAAACCGCAAGTTTCCTTGCCTAGAGGGATTCCGTCCGCAGGATAGCTGAGGCCGAATTCGTGGCCGCCCAACACTGGAATTCCCATACACGGCCTGTCCTCCCGCTGTCATGTTGAGCAAGCCCAGGGCGGAGACGCAGAGCCCCGCAAAGAACCTGTTACGTCATGCATCCCTATTTCGACCTCTGCCTTTCCACGCCGTCATTCTGAGCGTAGCGAAGAATCTGCCTACTCGTACCATTGTGAGCTCAGGTCGTCCCGATTTGGATTGTTCGCTTCGATCAGGGCGATTTTCTTTACCCGCAGCCACCCCTTTATCTGCTTTTCACGGATTATGGCATCCCGCGCTCTGGAAAATTCCTCAAAGTGTACAAGCTGGGTGATTTTGTATTTTGCCGTAAAGCCGGGGAGCAGTTTTTGCTTGTGCTCGTATACCCTCCGTTCGAGATTGCTCGTGACTCCCGTATAAAGAGTCCCCGCATGATTGGTCATGATGTAAACGAAAAATCGCTTGCCCAAACCTCGACCTCAATTGTTCCCATCAAGATCCTTCGCTTCGCTCAGGATGACGATAAAAAGTTTCCAGGGGCTTAG
The DNA here is from genome assembly GCA_965369935.1 of uncultured bacterium. Lineage (GTDB taxonomy): Bacteria > SAR324 > SAR324 > SAR324 > JACQKK01 > JAPUIH01. The sequence continues at coordinate 15,884 of CBDUSX010000008.1, read as the reverse complement.
GGCAACATCATAAAGGTTGCCTAAGGTCAATGCCGCCGGTTGGGTGACGATCCTGATTCTTTCACGCACAGCCTAAATTGCACCCACCAAAATCCTTCGCCACGCCCTGCTTCTTCGCTCAGGGCAGGATTAGGGTAACAGTAAGAAGGAATCAGACGCACAAGTAATTGACCTGAAGCAGAAAACCAACCTCCGTGTCTCAGACCCGGCCGGGGGGCGCGCCCCCGGCGCGGCGGCCGATGTTGAGCAGGATGCCGGTCATGAACAGGCTCATCACGATGGCGCTGCCGCCGTGGCTGATGAAGGGCAGGGGCAGGCCCTTGGTGGGCATCATCCCCATCACCACCGCCAGGTTGAGCAGAATCTGCAGGGCGAACAGGGTGGTGATGCCGAAGCCCAGGTAGCGGCCGAACTCGTCCTCGTTGGACAGGCAGGCGGCAAACCCCCGCCAAATGAAGCAGGCCAGGAGCGCCATCACCGCCAGACTGCCAAGCAATCCCCATTCCTCGGCCAGGATGGAATAGATGAAGTCGGTGTGGGCCTCGGGCAGGAAGAACATCTTCTGGCGGCTGTCCCCCAGCCCCACGCCCGTCCAGCCGCCGCTGCCGAAGGCCAGGTAGGACTGCACGATCTGAAAGCCTGAGTCCAGGCGGTCGGACCACGGATCGAGAAAGGCCAGCATGCGCTTCATGCGGTAAGACTGGCTGGCGATCAGCAGGGCGCCGATCAGCCCGAAGCCGAGCAGGGAGAACAGGATGTGGGCGGGCCGGGCGCCGCCGATGAAGATCATCAGCAACAGGGTGAGGGCGATCAGCACCACCGTCCCGAAATCCGGCTGCAACAGCACCAAAGCCAGAAACACCGCCATCACCGTCAGGCTGGGCACCACCCCCCGCACGAACTCCGCCACCAGCTCCTGCTTGCGGGTGAGGTAGAAGGCCACATTCGCGATCAGCACCAGCTTGACCAGCTCGGTGGGCTGAAAGCCGATGGGCCCCAGCCGCAGCCAGCGCCGCGCGCCCGCCACCTCGTGGCCGATGCCGGGGATGAGCACCAGGATCAGCAGCGCCAGGCACAACCCCAGGGAAAAGGGCACCCAGCGCTTCCACGCGCCGAAGGGCACGCGCATGGCCACCGCCAGGGCGCACAGACCCAGCAGCAGGTGCAGCAGGTGATTGCGCAGGAAGATCAGGCTGGTGCCGTACAGGCGGTCGGACAGGGCGGAACTGGCCGAGTAGATCATCAGCAGCCCGGTGAAGCAGAGCAGCGCCGTACAGCCGAGCAGGATGGCGTCGTAGCCGCGAAGATGTTGTTCCGTCAGTTTGCGGTAAGCAGAAATGATGAAATTCATACCTTCCTGGTCAGTTCGCCGCAGTCCGTGCAACTCATCAGCAATCCGCAGGTTTCCAGTTCGCAGGCGATCTCCGCGCCCAGCACCCCCTGTACGATGCGTTCCATGTGGGCCGTCCGTGCGCCCTTGACCCCGATCACCGTGCCCGGCCGGTCGGCTTCCCTGAGGGCGGCGATCAACGCCTGCTGGGAGGCGAAACCACGCACCTCGCAGCCCCGGGCCAGGCCCTCCAGCCGTTCCGCCAGCCCGGGGGAGGCGGGGGCATGCACGAAGCAGCGGGCGACAGCCCCGCCGAGCGCCCCGCCGATCGCCCGCGCCGATTCGGCCAGCCCCTCTTCCAGCTCGCTCAAATGGCCCAGCACGAGGATTTTCTCTCCGCCCTCCACGCTGGCCAGGGTGGCGATCAGGTTGATCACCGTCTCCGGGCTGGCGTTGTAGGTGTCGTCCAGCAGCCTCGCGCCGCCGGGAGCATCCAGCAGCAGGGAGCGCCCTTTCTGGGCGGGGTCGAACTCCCCGCGCGCGGCCACCTCGCCGTCCGGCACGCCCAGTTCCCTGGCCACGGCCCAGGCGGCCAGCAGGGGGTAGAGCCCGTGGGCGCCGGGCATGGCGGAGCGCAGGGGCAGACGGGTGTCCCCGTGCACGCCGGTGAAGCGCTGCCGCCCTTGCGCATCCGCGCTGACACCCTCCGCCCGGAAATCCCCCTGCTCTCGCCCGAAGGTGACGCTGCGGTGCTCGCCGGCGCATTCCCGCAGGCGCGGGTCCTCCGCCCCCACCACGGCCAGGCCGCCGGGCCGGAGATGGGCGAAGATTTCGCCCTTGGCGCGGTAGATGGCCTCCTGGGAGCCGAACACCCCGATGTGGGCCCGGCCCACCGCCAGCAGCACCGCCACGTCCGGCGGGGCGATGGCGCCCAGATAGGCGATGTCGCCTTCCTTGCGCGCGGAAAATTCCAGCACCGCGGTGTCCTGGCTGCCGTCCAGTTCCAGCAGGGCCAGGGGCAGCCCCAGCTCGTTGTTGTGGGAGCCGGGGGTTTTCAACACCGTTCGGCTGCCGGCCAGCACGTGGGCGATCACCTCCTTGGCGGTGGTCTTGCCGTAGCTGCCGGTGACGGCCACCACCCGCGGGCGGTGCTTTTCCACCAGGAAGGCCGCCATGCGCCCCAGGGCGGCCAGACCGTCGGTCACCCGCAGCACATTGCCCGTGAAGCCGGGCGGGGAAGCCTCCCGGCTCACCACGGCCAGCCGCGCGCCCGTGGCGGCCAGGCGGGGCAGGAAGTCGTGCCCATCGGCCCGCTCGCCGGGCAGGGCGAAGAAAATCTCCTTGCCGTCCATGGCTCGCGTGTCGCTGCCGCCTGCCCTGAGCGGCGTATGCAGGTCAAGGGGCTGCGCCAGCCAGGCGCCCCCGGTGGCCCGGGCAGCTTCCGCCATGGTGATCACGCGGGCTCCTTGGTTGCGGGCAGGGCCTTGATGCGCATCAGCTTGAGAGCCAGCAGGCCCATCAGCACCACCTGCAGGTAGGCCATCCAGTCCAGCCAGTCCCCGCCCAGGGACAGCCACACGTCGTACAGGCCGTGGAAGGCGCTGGCCGTGGCCAGCCCGCCCAGCAGCCACAGATACTTGGCCAGCACCCCGGGGGCGCGCCGGGAGTAGGCCATCATCACCCCCATGGGGATGGTGAAGAAGGCGTGGGCGGGGACGGTGAGCGCGGAGCGGGTGAGCAGGGTCAGGGTGCCGTAGCGCTCCAGGTAGAACAGGTTTTCCACCGCCGCGAAACCCAGCGCCACCGTGGCCGCGCCCAACAGCCCCTGGTAGGGCGTGGAGAAATGGCGGCGCGGATAGAGCAGCAGCAGCAGGGGCAGCAGCTTGGCGAACTCCTCGTTCAGGCCCACGCCGAGGAACCAGAACAGCAGCCTGTGCGAAAGCTCCGGCGCGCCGGGCCAGAGCATGGTGTACTTTTCCACCATGTGGTTCAGGGCCAGAGCCAGCAGCGCGGTGGCGCCGCCGGCAAGAAACAACACGGTGATGAGGAGTTTGCGCTCGGGCCGGTAGGCGCCGCGGGCATAAAAGAACCAGACCAGGGCGATGGCCGGCGCGATGGCGATGGTCACCCAGTACATGCTTGCTCAGCGCTCCATTTGCACAGTGTCCATTTGCTCCAGCAGTTGCCGGGCCAGGGCCTTCCAGTACTGCCCCTGGGCGGGGCCGGACAGATAGCGCGTCAGGGCGTCCCGGGCCGTGCCCAGGTCCCCCTTCTTGATGGAAAGCACCCCGATCATCAGGTAGGCGAAGGGATAGCGCCCCGGATAATCCCGCACGATTTCCCGCAGGTCGGTGATTCCGCCCAGGAACACCTCCTCGGGCGGGTTGCGGATGATCACGTCGTAATAGGTCTCGAAGCTGCTGCGGATGCTGTCCTGCATCAGGTAGACCAGCCCCAGATTGAGGCGCACGTAGTGAAGGCCGGAGTTCATGGAAAGGGCGCGCTTGCTGAAGCGCTCCGAGCGCTCGTAATCCCCCAGCAGGAAATACATCCAGCCCAGGTTGCCGTAGGACAGCGGACGGGGCTGGTTCTTGAGGGATTGCTCGTAAGCCCGCGCCGCCCTGCTCACCTGACCAAGGTCGTAGCTGGCCGTGCCGTCCGGCTGCAAGTGATAGCCCCGGTAATAGTGCGCGTTGGCCAGCCCCTGGTACAGGTCGGCCAGGGTCTCCTTGCGGCTGACCTTGCCGATCCCTTCCTCCAGGATGCTCACCGCGGCGTCGTAATCCCCCAGCCGGCTCAGACCATTGCCGGAGATGACGGCGTAGTCCAGATCCCAGGTGACGAACGGCCCCCAACGCCCATAGCGGCGCAGCAACTCCGCCCAGCGCTCCGAAATCCTGGGCCGCGCGCCCTGGTTCTTTGCCACCTCCTCCTCATCGCGCCCGCCACCTTCCATGCGCCGCTTGAGGCGCTCCCACCATTCGCGCACGGTCATCTTGTGCCCCTCGCCGGCCATGGGGCGTCCCGTATCCAGGAAGCGCTCCCACCAGCTGTTGCTCGGCTGCTGCCGCGCGGCCAGCAGGGCCAGTTCCATGGGATCGCGGGGAAAGAGCACGATCAGCGCCTGGTGCACCAGCACCGCCGTGAACAAAATCGCCAGCACGGCCCGCAGACGCAGAAAGCGCGGCCCCCGCGCTCCCGGTGCACGGCGGGGCTGCCACAACTGGGAGGCCCGCCGCCATTCGGCCATGGCCTTGTCCCACAACTTGAGCTCGTGGAAGCGGTTGCCGCGGGAGTAATGACGCAGGGCCTTGCGCCGCGGATCTTCCCCGGCCTGCGCCGGGGGGGAGCGCCGTGACTGGAGGGATTTTAGAGGGATTTTTGCCATGCCGGTTCGTGGATGCGGGTGCGCCGCCGCTGCTGGTGAAAAATCGCTAGGGTGGCCTACTGCGGCTGAAAGCTGGTCGAGCCCTCGAATCCGTTGCAGATTTCCAGGGGCTCGTTCTTCGTCACCGGCTTCCAGCCCACCTCGTACTGCTTGTCCCACAAGCCTTTGCGCACGTCGCGGAACAGTTCAAAACTATCACCGGACACCCAGAAGAAGTAGTAAAAACTCTCCGGGCGGTACCGCTGTGCGATGCGCTTCCAGGCGGAGGCAGGGCGGCCGGCCTGGAGCCAGGTTTCGCCCGCGTTCTTCTCGGGCATGAACTCCATGCAATATACCTGATTGGTCACCGGGAAGAACCGAATTTTCACCTGCTCCTGGCGCAGGGTTACCGGCTGTGGGCGGGACTGGCGCGGCTGGCCGGCCAGCTGCCGGAAAAACCGGGCCATGTCCAGGTGGAAGATACGGTTGCCGCGCAGGACGAACAACGCCGGGTTCTTGTTGCTGGCATGAGACCAGGGCACCAGCAGCCTGCGGGGCGGCACCACCCGCGCCGCGTTCCGCTCCGGCTCCGGCGCCTGCAGCGGGTTGATCAGGCCGAACAGGGCCATGAAGGCGGCGAGGATGATCAGAATTCCCAGGTTGTTGGAGACGATGTCAACCAGGGAGTCGAGGCTGTTCAGCAGCCCCTTCCTCTTTCCCGTGTCGCGCATGGGCGCCAATGCTCCTTGGAAATCCGGGCGGCCCCTCCGCCGGCGGTGTCAGGACGCGTGCTTCTTGTAGGGCAGGCTCCAGCCGTCCAGCATGGGCTCCAGCCCCACGGAAAGGCGCGTGGTGGTTTCCACCAGAAAGGAGGCCAGTTGGTAGGCCTTGATGCCCTTGGGGAAGATGAGCAGGATCGGATATTTCTGCTCCATCCTGCGCCGTCCCTCCCGCGACAGATTGTAGAGTTCCAGCTCGTTGAACTCGACGGTGAGAGATTCCACCAGCCTCTCGTCACGCTGGATGGCGTTTTTCATGTAGAGCCAGAAGCGGTAGGAATCCGGGGTCGTCCCGAGTTGTTCCATGCCCCGGCTCTCGAGCTGCTTGACGATGGCCACCTCCTCCTCCAGGGCCCGCAGGGGGAAGAAGTGGGATATGCCGCCCAGGCGCGCGTGAAACATCACCCCGTCCGGCCGGCACTCCACCAGCAGCGGGCGCACATGCTCCGGCGCCCCCACCCAGTTTACCTCCACGGGCTTGGCCGGCTCCGGGGGCAGCTGGTCCTGGCGCACGAACATCAGGAAGGTCACGGCCAGGAAGCTCAGCACGCCCATGGTGCTGATCAGCACGCTGAGAAAGGGGAACAGAGTGACCGGGGTGCGGCTGCGCATGGCCTGGCTAGCTCACGGTCTTGCGGGGGCTGCGCCGGGCCGCCGGGGTACGCCGGGCCGTGGCGCGCCGGGCGGCAGGTTTTTTGGACGCCTGGGCCGGCGCTGTCTTTCCCCTGGCGTCTGTCCCGGCGAGCAGCCGGTCGGTGAATTCCCTCAGCAAGGGCTGCACGCCCCCGATCTGGTGGCTCACCATCTCGGTCTGGCGGGACAACTGCTCCACCAGGGGCTCGAGCTGGCCCAGCCAGTTGCTGGAAAGCTGGAGAATGCGGTGCATGTGCTCGTCAAAGGTTTCGGTGACGACCGCGTTGGACGGGGCGATATGCAGATGGGGCACGAGTTCCTCAAGGCAGTATTCCTCCACGAACAGCAGGATTTCCTCCTCGTTCTTCTGCAGAAAGGAGGTGACCACCATCACCGGAATCACCAGCACCAGGGCCAGGAAGGTCGTGTTGAAGGCCACCGCCAGGCCGCTGGTGACGCCGCCCAGGGCTGCGCGCATCTGGCCGCTGAACTGCGCGCCGCCTTCCACGGTCTGGATGAACACGGAAAACTCGCGCACCGATTCACCGATGCCCAGCACCGTGCCGATGAATCCCAGGATGGGAATGGCCCAGATGAACACCTGCAGCAGGGTGTAGCCGGTCTCCAGCTTCTTCACGTCAATCTGGGACTGGTAGCTGAGCAGGTCGTTGATGGACTCCTTCTTGGGAGCCGAGCGGACGAAGTGCAGCACCTGGGCCACCCGGCGGAATATCGCGGAGGTCTCGTACTTTTTGATCTTCAACGCTTCCAGCGCCCCCCTCAACTGGCCCGTCACCTCGTCCGCGTTTGTGGCGTAGATGCCCTGGGTGAGCACCGTCTGGACGCCGGGTTCGGAAAACGCCCGTTGGGACTTAAGCTGTACGCGGAAGTTCAGGAACTTGAACAGCAGCAGGAACAGCGACCAGAAGGTCATCCCGGTGATCACTTCGGAGACCGGATTGTCGAACAGGGTCAGGATGCGCGCCTGCTCGATAAAGGGCAGGGGGAACACCTCGTAGAACAGGGCGGTCAGCACCGCCCCCAGAAAGAGCGCCTTGAGCAGGTCAACGTTGTCCCGGCGGCTGCCCGACAGCCGGGACGTGGCGAAGAAGTGGACGGCGTGCGCCGCCTCCTGCTGGGGCGGAGCGGCGGGTGTCGTGCGGGTGGCCACGTCAGGTCCTTTCCGATGAGGCTATGGCGAATGCGGCAGTGGAGCAGGCAGGCCCGGCCCCTAGCGCAACACCGTGGGGATGGACCTGAATACGGTGGTGGTGTAAACGGTCAGGGTTTCGAGCAGCCAGGGAAACGCCACGATCAGGGCGATCAGGATGGCGACCATCTTGGGAATGATGGCCAGCGTCATTTCCTGAATCTGGGTGACCGCCTGGAAAATCGAAACCGCCAGACCCACCACGAGCGCCGTGATCAGCGGCGGGGCGGCCAGCAGAAAGGCCACCTGCATGGCTTCCCTGCCCACCGATATGACGAATTCCGGGGTCATGCTCCGCCTCCTAGCGAACGAAAAAGCTCTCCACCAGGGAACCCACGATCAGGTTCCAGCCGTCCACCAACACGAATAGCATCAGCTTGAGCGGCAGGGAAATCATGATCGGGGGCAGCATCATCATCCCCATTGACATCAATACTGAGGCTACCACAAGGTCCACCACCAGGAAAGGAACGTACAGCAGAAAGCCTATCTGGAAGGCGGACTTGAGCTCCGAGATGATGAACGCCGGCACGACCACATGAAACGGCACGTCGGCGATGGTGCGCGGCTGCTTGAGTTTGGCGATGCGGATGAACAGCGCAAGGTCCTTCTCGCGGATGAACTTCTGCATGAAGCCCTTCATGGGCTTGGCCGCGCGCTCCAGGGCCTGCGACTGGGTGAGCCGGTTATTCAGATAGGGCGTGAAGGCGTTCTTGTGTACGTCGGACCACACCGGCTCCATGATGAAGAAGGTCAGGAACAACGCCATGCCGAGCAGGATCTGGTTGGGCGGAGTCTGCTGTGTGCCCAGCGCCTGGCGGATGAACGCCAGAATGATGATGATCCTGGTGAAGGAGGTGGTCATGATCAGGATCGCGGGCGCCAGGGTGAGGATGGTCAGCAGGATCAGAATCTGCAGGGTCGAGGCCACCTCCTTGGGGGTGCTGGCCTGACCCACGCTGATGTTGATGCCGGGAATGGGCGTCTGGGCCTGGGCCTGCAGGGCCAGCAGCAAAAGCACGGCGAGTGCCGGCAAAAATTTGAGCAATGACACGCGGTTCATGAACTCACTTGATGCGCTTGAGGGAGCTGACTTTGTCTTTCAGGGCGTCGGCGAACTGCTGCACCGGGTCCGTCCGGGCCGCCTTGGCCTGTGCGGCCGGCTGGGCGGCGGCCCCGCCCGGGCGGGTGGCGGGCTTTGCCCCGCCGGAGGGCGAGGGTCTTGCCGGGCGCGGAGCAACCCCGCGGGGCCCTCCCCCCGGGCCGTTTTCGCCGAGCCGGGTCAGGTAGGAAATCTGACTCGCCGTCACCCCGCAGGCCACGACCTCGCCCTTGATGTCCAGCACCACGATGCGCTGCTTGGGGCCGATGTGAAAGGAGGTCAAGAGCTTGATCGGATAGGCGCCCTCCTGCCGGGCGGCCCGTGCGCCCGTGAGGCGGTTGTACAGCCACAGCACCAGCCACAGCGCCCCCAGAATGGCGGCCAGGGAGAACACCAGCTTGAGCAGGGTGCTCATCCACTCCACCCCCTCGAACTGCCCCAGGGGCTGCACCGCATCCTCCGCGGCGCCGGGCGCCGGGCTTGCGGCCTGGGCCTGAGTCTTGGATTCGGCGGGCGGCGGAGCGCTCTGGCCCGTGATGGTCTTGCTCATCTGTGCCAGCAGATTCTCCTCCTGGCCCGCCCCGGCTGGAGCGGCGGAGGATGCGGCCTGCGGGCCGAGACTCACGCGCAGCAAGTTTCCGTCGTGAATGTAGCCGAGCCGCCCCTTCATGGTGGCGCGGGCGTCCTTGAGGGAAAAAGTGACGGTGGTGGAGTACTTGTTCTGCACCACCCGGATATCCCCGATCACCTTGGACTCCCTGGCGCTGATATTCCGCACCGGCGCCGCCGAGCCGGTGCCCGAAAAATTCAGGGAGAAGTGGCCCGCACCGTGCTTTTCCGCCGGCTGGCCCGCATAATTCTGGGAAAACCGGAACAACAACGCCTCCTGCCCCTTGTCTTCGAGCACCTTGATGTCTTCCAGCAGGCGCGGCAGGGCCTGCGCCGCGAGCCGGCCGCCGGCCGGCGCCAGCATCAAGCAGAGGAGGAAGCCACTTAGCAGGCTGGAGCGGAGCCGCATCAATTCCTCTAGGATTGCAGGTAGTTCAACCGGTCTTTGGGATCGAGAATTTCGGTGATTTTGAGGGCGAACTTTTCGTTGACCACCACGACCTCCCCCCTGGCGACCTGCTTGCCGTTGATCAGCAGGCTCAGGGGCTCTCCGACCAGCTTGTCCAACTCAATGATGGAGCCGCGGTCCCAACTCAGCACGTTGTTAATGAAGGTGTTCGTCTTTCCGATTTCCACGGTGATAAACAGGTTGACGTCCATCAGGTAGCCCAGTTCCAACTGGCTGGTGCTGCCCGTGCCCACCTGGCCCGCGCTGGCCTGGGCGGGAGCGGCCTGGTCCGGCGGGGACTCGCCCGCGGGTGCCGCCTGGCCGCTGTCGGCGCCCTGGCGTTCCTCTTGCAAATCCTTCCCCAACTCGCCCCAATCCAGATCGTCCAGGCTTTCGAAGGATTCGAAATCCATGTCTTCGGCCATTATCCATTCCTCGGCTTATGGGTGCTCAAGCGCCGATTGCGGCAGGTGGAATTTCCAGGCGGCGCTGTTCCTGCCGCACCATCTCCATGAAAAACTCCACGCGATGCTCCATATAATACTCCGAATTTTATGAAGCAATTTTCATGCAATCCGGGGCGCCCGCGGGCCTTCCTATTGCGCCTATTGCAAGTAGAATTCGGTAATCAGCACCTCCTTGATGGGCCGCTCATCGTCCCAATCCGCATCCTCGTTGGGCAGCAGGGTTTCGATCCCGGCCAGCAGGCGCCGCTTGAGTTCCCGGCGTTCCTGGGGGTCGCGCAACTGCTCGGAGCTTAGGGACTGCAATTCGGCCAGCACGATATCCCTCACCAACGCGATTCTCTTCTCCAGATAGGACTTCGCCGATTCCTCGCTGAGCATCAGTTCCAGGTTGGTTTTCAGGTAGCGCCGTCCGTCCGAGAGATTGACGACGAACGTGCCGACCGTCATAAACACGGGGTCTTCCAGGGGTCTGTCTTCCTTGGCCTGGGGCGAACCTTTCTTCGGCCCGCCGGCCGCCCGATCCTCGTCACCACCCAGGAACAGCATCAAACCTATGGCCGTGCCGCCAATGAGCACCAGCGCAATCACCGCAATGATGATGATTTTGACAAGCCTGCCCCCTCTGCCACCGCCTCCGCCGCCAGCATCTTCGCCCATGCCGCGTCCTCCACTTAAATTTACCTCGTTAACTTCGGTCATTTCCTGGTTTCCCCGCAGCCTGGCTGCCCGCGCCGCTCAAGGCAACCCCGGCCGATTCCGAATAACCGGGCTTTGGCCCTTGTTCCTCTTTCACCATATTGAATTCCGGCCCTTCCCTCAAGGATTCTCTCCCCGGTTGAGGATCACGATCTCCACCCGGCGGTTGCGCTGCCTGCCCAGCCGCGAGGCTTGGCTGAACTTGGGGCGGGCGGGGCCGTAGCCGACCAGGGTCAGGCGCGCTTCGGGAATTCGTCCCCGGATCAACTGCGACAACACCGCATGGGCCCGCTCCACGGACAACTCCCAGCCTCCCCCGGCCGCTCCGCCCCCGGCCTCGCGGTCGTCCGCGTGACCCTCCACGCGGATGGGGTGCTTGGTGAATTGCAGCAGCCCGGCCAGTTCGGCGATGCGCTTCACCGCCTGGCTGGTCAGCGCCGCGCGGCCGGGGGCGAAAAACGCGCCGGAAGGCAGGGTGATCACCAGCCCCCGCTGCTCCTGCTTGACGTCAATGTTGACCGACCCGATCTCGTCCAGGAAAATTTCCACCCGGTCCTGGGAAACGTCCTGGCGGGGCACGGCGGTAACCCGCTCGAAGAAGGAGGTGCGGAACATCCCGAACACGCCCACGGACTGGCCGAAGGCCTCGAACAGCTTTTCCTTCACCGGATCCTGGGCAGCGAAGATGAGGACGAAGAACGTCATCAGCAGGGTCAGCAGGTCGGAAAAGGTGACCATCCAGGCGTCAGGGTCCGGCCCCTCATCGGCCGGGGGTTCCTTTTCCGGCGGCTCCTTGGGCGGAGCATCCTCCCGGGCGCGCTCGCGGGCCCGATCCTCGAGGGATTGTCCGGCTTCTTCCGTCATCGTGGCTCCTCGTCCAGGCGCCTCAGCTTGCCTTCGAAAATTATCGAAACCCGCCGGTTGCGGCGGCGTCCTTCCTCGGTAAGGTTGCTGGCCAGCGGCCTGTGCTGCCCGCGCCCGGCCACCTTGATGCGGGAGGGGGGCACTTCCCCGCTGGCGATAAAGAAGCGGAACACGGCCAGGGCCCGCTTGGCGGACAGCTCAAAGTTGTCCCGCGCCCGCTGGGAACGGATGGGCACGTTGTCCGTATGCCCCTCTATGCGCACTTTATTGCTGGTGCGCAGGATCAGGTTGAGGATGTTGTTGTAGAGCCCCACCCCCCTTTCCTCCATATCCGCCGAACCGGGCAGGAAAGCGAAATCGTTGGAAATGTGAATGATCAGGCCCTCGGCGATAACTTCATAGGACACCGCCTTGATATCCTTGTTGGCCGCCAGGAAGCGCGTCAACTCTCCCAGGTAGGCCTCCACCTTTTCGCTGTCGGGTATGGGGTTCCGCTCGCGGCTGATCCCCTCCTCCGCCAGGAAACCGCCCAGCCCCAAAAAGGAGCCGCCGAAGCTCTGGAAGGCGCGGCGCACCTCGATGGCCAGCTCGGCCTCCTTGGTTTCGTTGGGCGCGGCCAGGGCGGTGAGCAGAATAAAAAACGCCAGCAGGATCATGTTGAGGGAAAGGAACATGATCAGCCCCGCGTCACGCTGCCGCTCCTGTCTTTTCTTTTTGGGGCGTGGCATGCCCTAAGTTCTCCCGCAATTTGTTTTCTCAAACACGGGCTAGCCGGTCAGGCTGCCGCGCAGTTTTGGCGCCAGGTAGCTGTTCAGCTTTTGTTCCACCACCCGCGGGTTGTTGCCCGCCGCGATGGACAGGATGCCCTCCATGGTCAGCCGCCGCAAAAACACCTCCTGGTCGCTGCGGATGCGAAGCTTGCCGGAGAAGGGAATGAAGATCAGGTTGGCCATGACGGCCCCGTAAAACGTAGTGATGAGGGCGATCGCCATGGCCGGGCCGATGGTGGAGGTGTCCTCCAGGTTTTGCAGCATGATCACCAGCCCGATCAGCGTGCCGATCATGCCTATGGCGGGGGAGATGGCGCCCATGGCGGCAAACATGTCCGCCCCCTTCTTGTGGCGGTCCTCGATGAAATCAATTTCCGTGGCCAGGATTTCGCTCACCACGGACTCCTCGATGCCGTCCACCACCAGCCCGATGCCCTTGACGAAAAACGGGTCGTCCACCTCATTCCCCACGTTCTGGAGACTGAGAATCCCCTCCCGCCGGGCGCGGCCGGCAAAGTCAATGATGGTGGCGATCAGGGTGGAGGTTTGGCGGGGCTTGGCGAAGAACACGTTGCGGATTATCCCGCCCAGGCCCAGCAGGTTTTCCATGGGAAAAAAGACGAAGATCACGCCGGTGGTGCCGCCCACGACGATCAACAGGGAGGGCAGGTCCACGAATGCGGTCACGAAGGCGCCCATCCCCAATACGATCAGGCCAAACGCCATCACCAGACCGATTATACTCGCAATATCCATGGCGATTCCTCATGCACCGTGAAATCCGGAAAGGCCGCGGAGAGGTGCCGCGGAACGCTTTGCGCCCTGCAGATTAAACGCGCAATTTTTCCGGGAGGATTGCCGGGCGGGAGGAAGGGTCCGTCTGCCGCGCATGCACTGGCGGGTGGCGAATAACTTGGGTCTCTTCCCATCTCCCTATGGGCCTGAAATGCCGTCCCGGCAAAACCCAGATATTTCAAGAGGGAATATACTAGATTCTCAGTAATTTTCAATCTTCTTATCGCATCCGCTCCCGCCGCCCGTTTTCGCCCCGCGTCAAATCCTTGCCACGGTGCCGCGGAAGCCCGCGCCCTGGGTATGGCCGGCAGGAAATTTCCGCACCATGCGGAGAGCCGTAGCGCCCGCAATCCAGCGTCCCTCGGCCTATTCTGTGCCGCAGGTAATGATGGAGGCGCCGCGGGAAAAGGCGGAGCCGCGGCAGACAAAGGTGCAGCCGGAATGAAAGAGAAATATTCTTTTTAAGAAGCGGCATGGTAGGATGTGAACGAAACCAACGAAGGCAGTTGAGGAGAGCAAAAGACGGAATGTGGGGGACTTCTAGTTATTCCGGCGTTTAATGAATATAATTGTAGGAAGCGGGGAAGCCCCGGGCAGGAAAACGGGAAAAGGCACATGGCATTGTTCGGCGGACAAAAGACGGAAGACGAGACGCCTCCGCTGCTGGAGCGGGAAAGCCAGGAGATTCGCCGGGTGGGCCGTGAGGCCTATCGCTGGCTGGGCCCGCGCTACATCTGGTACAAGAAAATCCGCACCGCCAAGCCCAGCGCCCTGCCCTTCCTGGACGGCCAGAATCTGGAGGAACAGATGCGGGCCACGCGCGCGGCCCTGCAGATGCTGGAGCGCACCCTCAACGCCGGTCTGGTGGTGGCCTTCAACTCCACCCTGAAATCCCTGGACAAGCTGGAGGAGAAGCCCGAGGGGCTGCCGGCCGCGGTGGACATGCCCGACCGCAGCAAACCGCCCCGGCTCAACGACGAGAACGACGCCGTCATCATCACCTACATGCCCCTGCGCTTCATCAACCTCGCCAAGATGGCGCGCGACAAGGGCAAGGGCGTTGATTTTTACACCGAGGGGCTGGTCAAGAAACTGTGGTTCAAGGTGGTGGGCTTCTACGCCGACCCGCGCAACTGGAAGACGGAACGGCTGGCCTATTTCTTTGACGGCCTTGCCGAGGACGCCGATCTGGCCGCCATCAACGACCGGCTGGCGCCCCTGAAGACCGAGCTGGAATTGTTCGAGGCCAGCTACCTCATGTTCAAGTTTGGCACGCCACCGCGCCGCAAGGAGGCCGGTACGGCCAACACCCTGGACGAAGTGTTCGACGTTTCGGTGCAGCAACAGGTGATGGACCTCTACTTTCAGAGCGTCATTCACACGGGCCTGACCCATTTTCTGTTCCGCTACTACGTGACCCTGCTGGCCGCGATGCCCAACCCCAAGGGAATGCGGCTGATCTCCCAGATTTTCCGCCCTGTGCTGGCCAAGGCGGACCAGGTGCGCATCCGCTTCCAGGCGTCCTTCGCCATGGAGCGGTCAAAAATCGGCTTGCGCCCCCAGTATCAAGAGTTCTTCAAAAAGATGGAGGCCCAGCCCTTCGTCACCGAAGCAGAGCGCGGCGGCAAGAAAGTCCAGCTCCACAACTACACCCACCGGCTGCTGGAACTGGCCGCCTTCCCGCGCACCGGGGGATTCGGCGGCAAGCAGGCCGAGCACTGGCGCGCGTTTCTGGCAAGAGAAGTGCTGGGGAAAGCCCCCCTGGAGCGGGGCTGCGCGGTGCTGGTGGAACTCCTGGACACCATCCTGCACAGCACCCAATTCGCCATTGACGGCAAGCTGGAAGTGGTCAATGACCTGCGTACCTTCGCCGAGGAACAAGAGCAACTGAGCCGGCAGGAGCTGAGGAAGAAGGAAAAGGCCGTGGCCGACGCCAAGCGGAAGAAGCTGGCTTCCGCCCGCAAGTTCAAGTCCACCGAACAATTCGACATGGTGAAGACCATCGAGCAGGAAGCCGCGGACCTGGAAGAGCAGGGACAGAAAATGCTGGATGCGGTGGAGGCGGCGATCGAAAAGCGCAAGACCGCGCTCAGCGAGCGCGCCGACAGCATGGAGGAGGCCGCCAAGCAGGAATCTGAAAATCATCTGGGCCGGGCGGGAGCCGCCGTGTTCGCCCTGGCCGAAGAAGTGGACAAGGAGAAAAAGCTGCACCAGGCATTCGTCCAGTACGTCCTGGCGCAGATTCAGGGGGACAACGATCTGATCTACCTGGACTTTTACAAGAACCTGTTCTCTCTCGTGCCGGGTCTCTACCCCACTGAAAAGATGCTGCTGCGTGAGGCCGTGTCCAGCCGCACCAAGCTGGAAGAAGGGGACATGAAGGTGTCGGCGGAAGAGTCCCAGGCCTACGAGCAGCAAATCGTGACCAAGAAGACCGAGTTGACTATGGAAACTCCGGGCATTCTGGAGCAGCGTTTCAGGCACAACACGGTCAACACGACCCTGGATAAAGTGCTGAACGCAGGCCTGACCCAGGCCAGCCTGGCGCTGGCGCTCAGCCTGGGCGCCAGTGCGCCCAACAAGCCGGTGGTCAAGCTGCCGCCGCCGGTGGTGCAAAAGCTGCTGGCGCTCAACCAACTCATGCATCCTTTCGCCGAGCACGACATCAGCCTGCCCAACGTCGCGGAAACCGAGCCTCCCGCCAAGCGCGTCAACTTCAACCGCCTGCAAAAGCTGCTGGAATAGGTGTCGTAACGCTTCCTATTCAAGCGCCAAGTTTGGCTGGAAGCCCAAACCTGGCAAAGATAAGGGTGC
>CBDUSX010000007.1:0-24330 GCA_965369935.1 uncultured bacterium | reverse complement strand
GGGGCATCATTGCGAAAGAAGCCCCCGGTTGGTATGTATGACCATTCAAACTGCGGCCTGGTGCATGGGGTAGCGGCCCGCCCTTTCCTGGGGCACTGTATAGACTGGGGAGCTGGGCGGGGGGCCTTCCTTATCACATTCGAACAGCGGTGGACATGGAAGCGAAAGTGGCGGCGAACACGATGACCGAAAAGATGCTCTCGGAAAAGGACGGGGCCATCGGCTGGATGATCTTCAACCAGCCCGAGAAGCACAACGCGGTAAGTTATGAAATGTGGGCGGCGGTGCCGGAAATCCTGGAGGACTTCGCGGCAGACGACAATATCCGCGTGGTGGTGCTGAAAGGCGCCGGCGAGCGGGCGTTCATTTCCGGGGCGGATATTTCCCAGTTCGAAAAAAACCGCTCCTCCGAGGAGACGATCGCCATCTACAACGCCGCGACGGAGAATGCCAGCAAAACCCTGGAAACCCTGGAAAAGCCCACCATCGCCATGATCAACGGCTACTGCATCGGCGGGGGCTGCTCGGTCGCCATCAGTTGCGATTTGCGCATCGCATCGGAAAATTCCACCTTCGCCATTCCGGCGGCTAAGCTGGGTCTGGGCTATGGCTACAGCGGGGTCAAAAAATTGGTGAATCTGGTGGGACCTTCCTTCACCAAAGAAATATTTTACACCGCCCGGCAGTTCAGTGCAGAGGAGGCCCGGATAATGGGATTCGTCAACCGCGTGGTGCCCGGGGAGCAACTGGATTCCTATGTGCGCGAGGTTGCCGGCACCATCGGCGGCAACGCCCCCATGACCATGAGAACCCTCAAGGCCACGGTGGCCGAAGCGGTGAAGGATGCGGACAAGCGCGATCTGGACAAAATCGCCAGGATGATTGATGAATGCTTTGCCAGTGAGGACTACAAGGAAGGGCGCAAGGCTTTCATGGAGAAGCGCAAGCCGGAGTTCCGCAACCGCTAGCCGGGCCCGGCCATCATCAGCCGCCCGGCCCTGCCGCGCTCCGCTTCTTGCGGCGCGGCCTCACTTCTTGCCTTTCTTTCCGCTTTTGTGTTTCGGTTTCTTGCCGCCGCCGGCCTTTTTCGGCTTGGCTGGCGGAGGTCCGACGCGCGTCACCCGCAGCACGCGCACCACCCAGCGCACGGCGTTGCGATTGTCCGGGTCCGGGACGGCGAACCGCTCCCGGTAGGAGTTGCCGGGAGGCAGGTAGGCGCCCCGGCCCAACAGCCAGACGCGTTCTCCGTAGGCGACGCCGGTTCCGTCAATCAGGGCCAGCAACACTTCCAGATGCTTGATGGGAAAGGGGCAGCGGTTTGTGACCCTCATGCCCACCCAGTCGTGGTTGTCGAAATCCCCCTGGCGGCCGGCATAGGTCTCGGCGGAGATGTGCAGGCAATCCCCGTGCACATAAGTTTCGCCGAAATCCAGTGCCTGGGCGGAAACCCGGGCCGCCAGCAGCAGGGCGAAAGCCAGCAGCGGCAGGCCCTTCCGCCACGGGATTCCGCTGGCGTGTCCGCGGCGTACGCACCGGCGGGGGCCGGGACTGCGGGGAAATGCAATGGGGGTCGGGGTCATGGTCAGGCTCGTGGGCCCGGCGTTGGGATGGGACGCGTCCGGCCGCGCTGCGGGATGGCGGTCTTTAGTTGTTCATCTGTATTTGTTGATGGGCTTGTATTCACAGGCTTGCGGCCCTGCCGCAATGAGCTTATGAATAACAGGGACCGCCCATCAAATCCACCGGCAAGGAGGTCGGCATGCCCAGGATAAAGCTCCTGCCCGAGCGGGTGATCAACATCATCGCGGCCGGAGAAGTGGTGGAGCGCCCGGCTTCCGTGGTCAAGGAGTTGGTGGAAAACGCCCTGGACGCCGAAGCGGGACAGATTTTCATCAACGTGGCCGACGGAGGGCGGGAGCAGATTTCCGTGCTGGACAACGGCGCGGGCATGGACGGCGAAGACGTGCGCATCGCCGCACAGCGCCACGCCACCAGCAAGCTCCTGGACGAAGAGGGTCTGCAGGCCATCAACTCCCTCGGCTTCAGGGGCGAGGCCCTGGCATCCATCGCCGCGGTATCGCGGTTCGAGTTGATCTCCTGCAACGACGAAACGGCGACGGCCACCCGCCTGGTGGTGGAAGGGGGCCGGGAAAAGTCCGTGGGCAAGGCCGGCTTTCCCCGCGGCACCAAAGTAACGGTGCAGGATCTGTTCTTCAACACTCCGGCCCGGCGCAAATTCCTCCGCTCGACCGCCACGGAATTCCAGCACATTCAGACCCTGTTTACCCAGTTGACCCTGGCCCATCCCGCCGTGCATTTCCGGCTGACCCACAACCGCAAGGTGGTGAGCAACCTGAGCGCCTGCGAAACCCTCGGCGCGCGCGCCTACCAGTTGTTCGGGGAGGAGTTTGCGCAGGGCATGATCTGGGTGGAGGGCCAGGAAGGCACCGTGGGATTCGAGGGGCTGGTGTCCATTCCGAGTTTCTCCAAATCCAGCCGCAGGTGGCAGCATCTGTTCGTCAACAACCGGCCCATTCGCAACATCGGGGTGAACCATGGCATTTATCAGGCGTACCGCACGCTGCTGATGAAGGAGCGCCATCCCGCCTACGTGCTCAACCTGAAGCTCGCTCCGGACGAGGTGGACGTGAACGTGCATCCCGCCAAGACGGAGGTGCGGCTGCGCAACCCGCAGCTGGTGCATACGGTGGTGGCGGACCGGCTTCACAAGGCTCTCATGGATGCCTCGCGCCGCAGGGCCTTCGCCGGGGAAGCCCCCCGGGTGGGAGCGGCACGTGGCGTCCCGGCGCGCCAGGCCGGGCAAGATGCGGCGCTGGCGGGGGAGCAGGTGGAGATGGCGCTGGCTTCCGGACATCCGTCAGGGGCGGTGCAGGACGGCCCCGCCCAGCATGTGGCGGGGGGGCAGATGGGAGGCGTGGAGTCTCAGCCGCACGCCCTGCCCGGCGGGCAGGATTCCCCGGTTCCCGGGCCCGCCCGGAATGCTGCATGGGCGGTGCCGCCACATTCCTCCTCCCTGCAGGACAATCCCTACCAGGGCGGCGGCTTTCATTTTCAGCCCCTGAGCGGGCGAATCGAGGCAGCGGCCCGGCCGGGGGCCATGCCGGCCGCCTCGCTGGAGATGAGCGTGCTCGGGCAGTTGCACACGACTTATATTCTGGCGCAGCGGCATGGCGAGCTGGTGGTGGTGGACCAGCACGCGGCCCACGAAAGAATCCTGTTCGAGCAATACCGGAAGCAGTTTTACGAATCACGGCTGGTGATGGAGCCCTACCTGGTGCCCCTGGCCCTGGAGTTGAGCGCCCAGAACGGGCTGCTGCTCGAGCAATATCTGCCCCAGTTCAACAAGCTGGGCTTTGAGATCGAATCCTTCGGCAAGTCCAGCTATCTGGTGCGCCAGGTGCCCGCGCTGCTCTCCGGCAAGGATGTCAAGCAACTGATTCTGGAAGTGCTGGACGATCTGGCCCTGTTCGGCAAGAGCGGCAGGCTGGAAGAGGTCATCAACGAGATTCTGGAACGGGTGGCCTGTCACAGCTCGATTCGCGCCGGAATGCACCTGAGCGGCGAGGAGATGGAAAGCCTGCTGGCCCAACTGGAACAGCTGGACGTGAATCTGTATTGCCCCCACGGGCGGCCGGTGTGGGTGGAAATGCCCCTCAGGGAGCTGGAAAAGCGCTTCAAGCGTATTGTGTGAGGCAGAATCTGTTAAGGCGGCGCGGCTCAGTTGGCCTTGGCCTGCTTGTTTAGCGCCTTGCCCTCGGCCTTGATCACGATGTTTCGGCCCTGCCCCTTGGCAATGTAAAGGCAATCGTCCGCGGCCTTGATCAGCTCCTCCGGCGATTCGCCGTCCTCATCGAAGGTGGCAACGCCGAAGCTGGCCGACATAACGCCCAGGGGCTGCTGATCCGCCTTGGGCAGGTGGGATTCCTCGATGGCGCGGCGCACCTTCTCCGCCACGACGGCGGCCATGTCCTTTTCCGTTTCCGGCAGCACCAGCGTGAATTCCTCCCCGCCGTAACGGGCCGCCAGGTCCGAGGCCCGCACGGAGGAGGCCAGCAGGCGCGCCACGTGCTTGAGCACCTCGTCGCCCATTTGATGGCCTTGGGTGTCGTTGTAGTGCTTGAAATTGTCGATATCCAGCATCACCAGCGAGCAGGGCTTGCGGGTCTGGCGCGAATAGCTGAGCTGGGTTTCCAGAAAATCGTCGAAATGCTTGCGGTTCGCCAGCCGGGTCAGGCCGTCGGTCTGGGCTTGGCGCTGAGCCATGTCCATCGTCTGGTGCAGAGATTCCTCCCTGCGGTGGGATTGCAGCAGGGACTTCACCTTGAAGCGCAAATCGAAGATGGAATAGGGCTTGGCCAAAAAGTCGGTCACGCCGCGCTCAACCGCGATGGAGCGCTCCGCAAAATCCTTATACAGGGCGCTTATGGACAGGATGGGGCATACGTGCCGGCGGTTTTGCACCAGGGACGCGATCAGCCGGTGGTTGGACCAGCCCCGCGCGGAAATATCGGGGTCTATAATCACCAGATCGGGTTTGAAATCCTCATAGTTGTCCAGAAAATCGAACGGGTCCTTGGTCGCGTAGAGCACCGAATCGGTCCACAGGTATTCGATCACTCCCTTGACGATCAAGTGATCCATCTCCTGCTCGTCGGCAACGAAGATCCTGTTCGGACGCTCAAGCCCCTCCTTCTGCGCCCGCGGGAGATGGATGTGAATGCGGCCTTGCTTGCTGTCCCCCAGAAACTGCAGGGAGCCCTGGTTCTGGGAAATCACCTTGCGGGCCAGCGGGAGGCCGATCATCAGCCCGAACCGCCCCTGTGCGGTGCCCTGCGCGGGCTTTACCGTGGAAAAGCTTGGCCCCTGATAGGCGATCACCAGCCGAATCAGATCCGAGTTCTGCGGGATGCCGCCTTCCACCCGCAGTTCAGAATTCGTCTCGGCGGTCATGATTGCCTGCTCCAAAAGCAGGCTGATCACCAGCCGCACCTGCCGCGGATCGCCAGTGAGCGTTATGGCTTCTTTGGGCACGGTCAGGGCGATGCTTATGTTCTTGCGCCCGGCCATGGGGCTCAGTTCTTCCTCGATTTGCGCCAGCATCTGATTCAGATCGACCTGCTCGATGTTGATGGTCTGAAAATTCTGCTGAATTTCGATCAACTGGTTGATGTTGTCCGAAATCGCCTTGATGTATGAGCTCTGCTCGTGGATGGCGTTGATGCTCTCGGACACCGGGCCGGCTTCCGAGCCCAACTCCTGGGTCAATTGCTCCGTATAGGTGAAAATTTTGCGGATGGGTGCGGACAACTCGTCCGACACCACGGTCAGGGTTTCGGCCTTCAGCTTGTCGCTGCGCTGCAGTTCCTGATAAGTGGACTCCAGATCTACCAGCGCCTTCTGAATTTCCTCGTTCTTCAAGGCGATGGCCCGTTCCTGTTCTTTTTCCAGAGAAATATCGCGCAGTTGGTAGGCGATGCCCCCCAATGACCCGTCCCGGCCGAATATGGGCGACACGGTCGTGCTGAGCACCACTTGCCCGTCCTCGGTGTCCATGGACCACTCCCCGCGCCAGATGGATTCGATGGATTGATCCTGGTAGTCCCCGAGGTCATAGTTCTGCACCAACTCCAGGAAGCGCACGTTCCGCGCTCTCTGTCCCGCTCCGCCCACGGAGGGAAACATGCGTTGTGCCGCGGGATTGAAGCGCTCCACCAATCCTTCCATATCGGCGATAAAAACCGCGTCGTTGCTGGTTTCGATGATCTTGGAGTAGAGCGTGATTTCCTGCAGCTTGTCCCCGAGATCCACTTCCAGCTTGGAATGGCTGCTGGCGATTTCCTGGGCCTCCAGCACCGCATCCTCATAGAGCTTGGCCCGGGCGGAGGTTTCCACCAGCTTTGCGGCCATAATGTGGGAAAACGCCGTCAGGAACTGAGTGGCCAACTCCGGGTCGTTGACGGCCTTGGCGGAAACCCGGATCACGTGGGAGGGTATCTCGGCCACCACGTCGGCGGACCGTGCCGCGGAGGAGACCACCGCGAATTCTCCCGCCACATCCCCCGGCTGATCCAGCCTGAGGATCAGCTTTTCCCCGGAAAGCACCGCCAGCGAGCCTTTGAGCAGAAAATACAAATCGTCGTCCAGCCCGCCTTCCTTGACCAGGATCATGCCCTTGGGCACCTCGAGGTAGGTGCCCCGCCGCAACACCTGGCGCAGGGTGGTCTTCCCCATGGTCTGGAAGTATTTTCCCCTGCTGAGGACGTTGATGGCCGCGTCCAGCAGCTTTCTGTCGCGGGCAAGGGATTTTGCGGACTTTGCCTTCATGGTACCGTTGGCTTTCAATTCGAGGCAAAAACCAAGATAATCAGCATTTAATAGTATGGACGGAGAAAAATCTCCACCTTGTTTTGTCTACCACGATTCGTCCAGCGGCGTAAAAAGGGTTTGCAAAAAACGACACCCAATGGACGCCCGGATTCGTTGCCCGCTTTGCATGTGAAGCAGATTTGCGGACCCGCCCGAAATGCGTCAGGCGGGCGGCGGGCGCTCCACCGCTGTACCTGCAAATAACGATCAAAATGCCGTTCCGGTTACTCGACGACACCGCGATTCCCGTCCGGGTCTGGGGCGGGGACATAGAGCCCCAGGCGGAGCAGCAACTGCGCAACGTCTCCGCCCTGCCCAACCTGTTTGGCCATGTGGCGGCGATGCCCGACGTGCATTTCGGGATCGGCGCGACCGTAGGTACGGTGCTGGCCAGTCAGACCATGGTGATCCCCGCCGCGGTGGGCGTGGATATCGGCTGCGGCGTCGCTGCGGTGCGGCTGCCCCTCACGCAAGAGTGGCTAATGGCCGGGGAGCGCAGGCAGCGCATCCGGCGGGCCATCGAGGGGGCGATCCCGCTCGGCTTCCAGCAGCGCAAGCCGCAAGAGGTGAGCGCGGCGGCGGAGGACTGGGCAAAGCGGAACCTGAAGCCGTCCCGGCTGCGGGCACCCCTGGGCAGGGACATTCTGGCCAAGGCCCGGTTGCAACTGGGCACCCTGGGCGGTGGCAACCACTTCATCGAGGTATGCCATGACGAGGCCGGCCGGGGCTGGGTGATGCTTCACTCCGGCAGCCGTCACATAGGCAAGCAGATTGCGGACCACTACATCAAACGGGCGAAGGAGCGCCTGCGGCGGCAAGGCCGGCTGGCCGATCTGCCGGACCCCAATCTGGCCTGCTTCACGGAGGGCAGCGGGGATTTCCGCGATTATCTCTCCGACCTGTTCTGGGCTCAGGACTACGCCCGCTTTAACAGGGAGGAGATGATGCGCGCAGTTTTAAGGGAAATCGCGGCCGTCGCGGAAGGAGACTGGAAGAAGGGGAGCGGAGGGGCCCTGGCGAGGGAGCGGGTGGACTGCCATCACAATTACGTGGCCCGCGAGACCCACTTCGGCCGCAAGGTGTACGTGACCCGCAAGGGGGCCTTGTCGGCGAAGCAGGGTGAGCGGGCGGTGATTCCGGGCTCCATGGGGGCTTCGTCGTATATCGTGGAGGGGAAGGGAAACCCGGACAGCTTTCAGTCCTGCGCCCACGGCGCCGGCCGCAGCATGAGCCGCAGGGAGGCCAAGCGGCGCTTCGGACTGGAGGACCTGGCCCGGCAGACCGCGGGCGTGGAATGCCGCAAGGACAAGGGGGTGCTGGATGAAATTCCCCAGGCCTATAAGGACATTGACGTGGTGATGGCCCAGCAGGCGGACCTGGTGGAGGTGCGCCACCGGTTGCGGCAGTTGATTTGCGTGAAGGGCTGACGCCCGGCCCTAGAGGTTCGGGCTGAGCCCGTATGCCACCCCGGTGGCTTCGAACACCGATTCGGAGAGTGTCGGGTGGGCGTGCACCGTGGCCAGAATCTCCTCGTATGTCGCTTCCAGCCGCATGGCCAGACCCAGTTCCGCGATCAGTTCGGTCACTTCCGCGCCGATCAGATGCGCGCCCAGCAACTGTCCGTAGGGCTCTCCGAAGATCAGCTTGACCATTCCATCCAGGTGGCGGCTGGCATTGGCCTTTCCGGATGCGGCGTAGGGGAAGCGCCCCACCTTGTAGGACAGGCCCGCCTCCTTGCATTGTCTTTCCGTCTGTCCCAGGGAAGCCACCTGGGGCTGGCAATAGGTGCAGGCCGGAATCTGGTTGTAATCCAGGGGCGTGACGGGATGGCCGGCAATGGCCGCAACCGCAACCTCCGCTTCCGCCGAAGCCTTGTGGGCCAGCAATTGGTGGCCCGCCACGTCGCCGATGGCGTAGATGTTCGGCTGGCTGGTGCGCATCAGGCCGTCGGTTTTGATGAAACCGTTCTCCAGGGCCACCCCGGCGCTGTCAAGCTCCAGGTCCTCCGTCACGGCTTCCATGCCCACCGCGATCAGGGCCATGTCGCAACTCAGCTTCGACTCGTCCTTGTCCCCCTTCAACACGGCACCGACGCCGTTCTTTTTCACCTGGAAGTCCTGCACCGCCGTGGCCGTGTAGCAGTGGATGCCCTTCTTCTGAAACTGTTTCCGCAGCAGTTCGGCGACCTCCTCATCCTCCTGGGGCAGCAGGTGCGGCAGCATCTCCACCAGATGCACTTCGACATCGAAGGCGTTGAAATAATAAGCGAACTCGGCCCCTATGGCCCCGCCCCCGACGATCATCAACTTCTTGGGGAAGGATTTCAGTTCCAGGGCCTCCCGGTAGGTAATCACCCTGCGGCCGTCGGCGGGAAATTGCGCCAGCGCGCGGGGCCTGGCGCCGGTGGCAATGATGATGCTCCCGGCGGATACCACCGCGGGCTTCCCGTTGCCGTCGCTTACTTCCAGCTTGTCCGGAGCGAGAAAGCGGGCCCTGCCCGGCAGGTGCGTCACCTTGTATTTCCTGAACAGGGAGCCCACGCCCTTGTTCATCTTGTCGGCCACGCGCCGGGAGCGCTCCACGATTTTGCCGGCGTCGAAGGTGAGCTTGTCCACCGAAAACCCGTAGGCCGCGGCGTCCTTGAATTCCTCGTAAAGCTCCGCGTTCCGCAGCAGCGCCTTGGTGGGAATGCAGCCCCAGTTCAGGCACACGCCCCCCAGCCGGTCCATTTCGATCACCGCTGCTTTCAGCCCCTGTTGCGCGGCCTTGATTCCGGCCACGTACCCGCCGGGGCCGGAACCTATTACGGCAACGTCAAAAGATTCGGCCATGGTTGTGCGCGATCCGTGTTGAGAGGGTCTTCCGGGTGAATGATCCGATCGGCCGGCAACAAAATCCGGCAGAAAAACGGGCGGGCGCCCATCCTGAGAACGGTTGCAGCAGCAGGTGATTTCAGGATTCTGAAACTATCCCAGCGTGGGCGGGAATGCAAGGCGGGCCGGGAAGCCTTCAGCCGTCCGACCGCAGTGCGGCCACGTCGTCCTGGGTGATGCCCAGCAGAAACAGAATGGCGTCCAGGCGGGTCTGCCGCAGGCTGTGTTCCGCCGCGTCCCGCACGGCGGGCCTGGCGTTGAAGGCGATGCCCAGTCCGGCTTTTTGCAGCATCGGCAGGTCGTTGGCGCCGTCGCCGATGGCAATCACCTGATCCAGGTGGATGTGCTCCTTGCGCGCGATCTCTTCCAGGATCTCCGCCTTGCCCTGCCCGTCAATCACCGGCTCGGCCACGCGCCCGGTGAGCACGCCGTTCTCCACCTCCAGCCGGTTTCCGTATGCGTAGTCCAGCCCCAGCCGCTCGGCGATGCGCTCGGTGAAATAGCTGAAGCCTCCGCTGATGACGGCCGTGCGGTAGCCCATCCTTTGCAGCACGCCGATCAACTCTTGCGCGCCGGGCGTGAAGGGCAGCCGGCCGTACACTTCCGCCAGCGCGTTCTCTTCCAGCCCTGCCAGCAGCTCGACTCGCCGTTGCAGGGCTGTCCGGAAGTCCATTGTGCCTGCCATGGCCTCCTCGGTGATGGCGTGCACCTGAGGCCCCTTGCCCGCAACCTGCGCCAGCTCGTCAATGATCTCGGTCTGCACCAGGGTAGAGTCCAGGTCGAACACCACCAGCCGCTTGACCCGCCGGAAGATGGTGTCCGGCTGCAGGGCGATGTCCACGTCGAAGTGCCGCCCCACCGGGAGCAGCGCTTTCTTCAGTGCCCCGGCGCCCTCCGTCTGCGGGCCGCTGACCACCAGCTCCAGGCAGCGCACCCGCTCCTGATCGAGGCGCTGGATGGTCTCGATGTTGAAGCCGCATTCCGCGATCACCTCGGCAATCCGTGAAATGGCGGCGGCGCTGATCCGGTCGTGGGCGATCAGGGTCACGACGGACCTCAGCCGGCTCGGCACCGGGGCGGCCTCCTGGGGAGGCAACACCCTGAAGTTCAGTTCCAGGCCCAGTTCCTTGGCCGCGAACAGCAGGTCCTTCAGCACGGGCTGTGCCGGGTCGGCCACTTGCGGAAATTCGAGCACGATGGACAGGCTGAGCAGGCCCCGCACCACCACCTGCTCCATGTCCGAGATGTCCACGCCCGCTTCCGCGATGATGCTGGTCAACCTGGCGGTGACCCCGGCGCGATCCTCTCCGCTGATGGTGATCAGCACGGATTGAGGACGCTCGGGCGGTGGCATTACGAATTGGGGTAAGGGAGGGGGCGGCGGATTCCTGCCTGGAGTGCGCGGTGCCCGCTAGTAGTTGGAATGGAGGATGAAAAATCGGGCCTGTCCGGCCTTGATTTCGACCTCGCCCAACTCCTCGGTGGCCACTACACCCCCTGTGGAAGAAAGATACTGCGCCCCAAGATCGTACTTCCCAGGCTCCAAAACGACGCGGCCCACCAGAATTTTGTCCGGCAGGGTCTGCCAGGCCCTCAGATCGGCCTGCTCGGTGGCCGCCGCGGCGACGTTGCCCGCAAACATGGTCAACAGGCCCGCCGCCGCACCTTTCTCTTCTTCCACCGCCTTCTGGGCGACTTTGGTGGCCAGGTACTTGGTGGTGGCGCGGGCGATCGCCTTGACCGCAACGCGGAGTTTGCGGTTGTCCAGGTTCTTGATGGCGATGGGCCCGATGGGTTCGGCGGGCTCGAGGCGGACGGCGGCCTCGCCGTTCACCAGAATCGCGGAGCCGTGTACGGTATAGCTGCGCGGCTGATATTTGGGAAAGACGATCCGAATCGTGTAGCCATCGGGCAATAGTTGCTGAATGGCGTCCTCCACCTTGATGGGACTGCGCCCGGCAAAATGGATGAAGTACAACCGCCCCTTCTTGCGCAAATCCCGCAGGGAAAGCAATTCGATGTCCGGGAACGCCTTGCGGGCAAGACCCAGTTCCTCCCGCCCCATGAAGGCGGCGGTGGTCAGCAGGCCGGATTTCAGCAGGGTGGGCGCCCCGAACCCGTACTGGGGCGTGAAGTCGTCCCGATAGTTCCCGACGGCGTTACGGTTGGCGATGAACGCGTCGTTGGCGTCTGCCCGCGTGCCGCCCAACTCGTACAAGATGCCGGTCAGCAGCCGCGCGAAACCGTCTTCCTTGTACACGTTGCGCTTGTCGGGGTCATACTTGGTGTTGATGAACTGAAGCTTCTCGTTGACTTTGCGCGCCTCCACCAGGGCGGAGTCGATCTGCCCCAGCATCACGTAGTTGAGGGCCCGGTAGATGTTGACGACAACCGACTCAAAGTCCTCGCCACGGTAAGCCAGCGTGTTGTCGTTGACGAGGAAGGCCCCCACATTACTCGCGATCGAGGTGATGAACAGCTCGTCCATGCGCCGTTCGGCCTCCTCGAAGGCCTCGTTGCTGGCCTTGTAATTTTTCCCGTAATGGTAGAGCAGCCCCCGGTCCAGGTTGTACAACACCTCGTTCCGCTCGTCGTAGATGTCCTTGCTCTCCTCAACCAGCTTGGCCGCCTCCAGGAACTTCCCCTGGCGGGCCAGTCCGTCAATTTTGGGATACAGCTTGGTATGGGGGGTGCACGCCGCGAGATACAGCAACAGCACAGCAAGGACCAGCGGCGCCGGCAGGGAGGGCAGCCTGACACCGCCTACGGTTGCCTTCATCATGTATTCTCTCCGGGGCTGGAACAGGGACTATCTTCGGCTGATGAGTTTTTTGATCTTCTTGTCGCCGATCCAGACCTTTTCGCTGGTCTCCACGCTGATCAGCTCCATGTTGCCCTGGTAGAACACGACTTCCTCACCCCCAAGCCTGTCCTTGATGGAATTGAGCTCCCCTGTGAGCACAAAATCGGCGCCCAGCTCCTTTCCAACTTCCACCGGATTGCGGGTAAATCCCGCCTGTTGGTCGGCGCGCTCCCCGCGAATGTCTTCCCTCTGCTCCCGGGAGGAAACCACCCTCACCTTGCCGGAGTTGATCAGCGCGCGTTGCAGGTCCTTGACGAAGGTATTGGTGTTGATGTGCTCGCTGGTGCGGTTTTTCACGCCGAACGGAATCACGGACGGTTTCCTGCCCTTCTTGCGGCGGAATTCCGCTATCCACGGCCGGGAGACGATGTCCTTGGTCATTTCCTCCGCCATCAGGCGGGAATCCGTGTCGTTCCACTTGCCACTCAGATCAATGGTTTCAGCGGCCGCGCGGCGGGAAACCGTGTGTTTCGCACAGGCGCTGAATGCGAACAGCACCGCCAGCAACAGAACCATGCCATGCAGAACTCTAATCTTATTCATACCTGGACACTCCTCGAAAAAGCTGACACGGGGAAGATAGGGTGATTTGTGTTACGAACTGGAACGTATACCGCATTTTATGGAAATCCACCAGCAAACTTCAAGCAGGCCGCCCGTGTTCCCTGATGTACCTCTCGGCCGCCCGCGGAAACCGAGGCCGGTCAGGCCGTTACGCCTGCCCGCGGCCTTTGCGCTGTGGCTCCTGCTGGGTCTGGCCGGCCTGGCCGGAACATCCGCTTTTACGGGCCGCGCGGCGGCCCAGGCCGGTGCGGCGGACGGCGGCGGGGGAATCATCGTTCACCGCACCGTGTTCGAGGGGGAGCCGGACAGGCCCGTGCGCGATCTGCCGCCGGGAACGGAGGTGGAAATGCGGCATGAAATCTGGCGCCTTTCCGGTGCCTTGAGCCTGCGGGTGGAGTCCATAGATCCGGAAACCGTGGTGGTGACCCAGCTCCTGCCCAGGGATGCCAGCGCGGGCACGCTGCTCCTGACGCTGATCGTGGTCAGCCGGGAGCGCCTGTTCGATTTTCACTACCGGGGCAAGTCTCAGGTGCTGGAGGGCGGGGCCATGGTGGAGCACCGCCGCTTCCGGGTGCGCGAAGGCATCGCCACGGACCTTGCCGGCGCGCCGGGGGAAGTGGTGGAAATCCGCATTCAGGACGATGCCACCGCGGAATTGCGGCTGGTCTTGAGCGAGGGGCAGTTGGTGCTGCGGACGATTCCCGAGGAGGAAGGGGGCACGCCTTCCGGCAATGTCCTGCCCATCTATTTCGGCCGGCAGCTGCGCTTTCTGGATTACGATCTGCTGGGGGCTGGGGGCACGGACAACGGCTATGGGGAAATCGTGCTGCTGGAAGACTTCGCCCTGATGGTGAATTTCCTCACCAGCGACGGTGAGAGCGCCCTGCTGGCCCGGGCCGTGGTGCGGCAGCAGGTCTTGCGCTGGCGCCGTGTGTCCATCACCATCGAGGGTGGTGCGGCCTTCTTCAGCCTGGACCCGGATGATCCCAGTGTGGAGAACGAGGGGGAGCCCACCATTGTGGGTGGGGCCACGCTTCATATGCGTTTCGGCAACTGGGGGTGGGCGGCCCACGTGTCCAGCGTCAACGGCCCCGTGCTGGCGATGGTGTTGGCGGGCTGGCAGTTCGGCGAGTCCTGGGGCGGATTTCTGGAGTGGCAGTCCTTCGAAGGCCTCTCCGGCTTCGGGCTGGGCCTGAGCTTATTGTATTGAGTGTTTTGAGCCCGTCCCATCCCGCCCGTTGCGGCCGCCGCGCCGGCCGGGGGGCGGCATGCCAGGTTGAAGGATGACAGGCCGCGGCACGGTATGGCATAAATAACGATTAACCTGTCTCCGCGGCAGCGGGCACTGTTTTTTTATCAGGTACGGTTTCGGGCATATGCAAACCGCCAACAAAACAACCGGCAGCATCTACGACGTGATCGTGATCGGTGCGGGCCACGCGGGCTGCGAGGCGGCTCTGGCCGCCGCGAAGCTGGGCTGTGAGACCCTGGTGCTTACCATGAGCAGGGAGACCATCGCCCATATGCCCTGCAATCCGGCCATCGGCGGCCTGGCCAAGGGCCATCTGGTGAAAGAAATTGACGCCCTGGGGGGCGCCATGGGCCGCGTCGCCGATGCCACGGGCATCCAGTTCCGGGTGCTCAACCGCTCCAAGGGCCCCGCCGTGCGCGGCACGCGCTGCCAGTCGGACATGTTCCGTTACCGCGAGCGCATGCGCAAAACCCTCGAAGAGCAGGCCGGGCTGACCGTCTGCGAGGCCACGGTGGATGGCCTGGTGCGGGAAGGGGGCCGTATCACGGGGGTCACGACTGAAGGCGGCGTGGTGCGCCACGGGCGCAGCATCGTCATCACCACGGGCACCTTCCTCAATGGAATGATCCACATGGGTCATGAGAGCCACGGTGCCGGACGGGTGGGAGAAGCCCCCTCCAGGCGCCTGCCCGAATCCCTGTTGGGGGTGGAACTGCAACTGGGCCGGATGAAAACAGGCACGGTGCCGCGGGTGGACCGCAAGACCGTCAATTGGGACGGGCTGGAAGAGCAGCGGGGAGACGAGCCCCTGCCCAAGTTTTCCTTCTGGGACAGCCGGATCGAACTGCCCCAGGTGTCCTGTTTCATCACCTACACCAATGAGCGCACCCATCAGGTGATCCGGGACAACCTGTCCAAGTCGGCCCTGTACGGCGGGGCCATCACGGGGATCGGGCCGCGCTACTGTCCGTCCATCGAAGACAAGGTCGTGAAATTCCCGGACAAGGACCGGCACCAGGTGTTTCTGGAACCGACCTCCCTGGACAGCGAGGAAATTTATCCCAACGGGCTTTCCACCAGCCTGCCCGCCGATGTTCAGCTGGCCTACCTGCGCACCATTCCCGGCATGGAGGAGGTGGAAATCATCCGCCCCGGATACGCGGTGGAGTACGACTTCGTGTTGCCCGTTCAACTCCACGCCACCCTGGAGGTGAAGCGCGTGCCGGGCCTGTACTGCGCGGGGCAGATCAACGGCACCACCGGGTACGAGGAAGCGGCCGCCCAGGGGCTGATGGCGGGCGTCAACGCGGCCCTGCGGGTACGGGGGGAGGCGCCCTTCGTGCTGCGCCGGGACGAGGCCTATATCGGCGTGCTGATAGACGACCTCATCACCAAGGGCACTGACGAGCCCTATCGCATGTTCACCTCCCGCGCCGAGTACAGGATTGTGCTGCGGGAGGACAATGCGGACCAGCGGCTCAGCGAAAAGGGCTGGCGCATCGGGCTGCTCCCGGAAGAATGCTATCGCCAGGTGCAGGAAAAGCAACGCAGGATCTTCGATCTGCGCAGCGCCCTGGACGGCCTGGCGGTCAATCCCACCCCGGCGGTCAATGAAGAACTGGAGGCCCGCGGGTATTCCGCCCTCAAATCCGGCACCAGCGCGTCGGCCCTGTTGCGGCGCCCTGAAATCGGGCTGGACACGCTGGTGGAATTGAACTTCGCCGCCGGGCGCATCCGCCTGGAAGACTATTCCGAGGCCGTGCGGGCGCAGGTGGAGACCGGCATCAAGTACGAGGGCTACGTCGAGCGGCAGTCCGCCCAGCTGGCGGTGTTCGACCGGCTGGAAGGGATCCGCCTGCCGCCGGAACTCGATTACTCCTCCATCTCGGGACTGTCCATCGAGGTCGTGCAGAAAATGGAGGCCCACCGCCCGGATACCCTGGGCCGGGCCAGCCGCATCAGCGGCATCACGCCCGCGGCCATCAGCCTGCTCGCGGCTTACGTGAAATCATCGCAAAAGCGCCGTAAGCGGGCCTCCTAAAAAGGGGCGGCCCGCGAAGCGGGGGAAAGAGCAGGGTTTTCCGGGCGGCCTGCTTCGGAAACCCGCCCATCCTTGCCACCCCAGCAAAAGGACATCCCGGCCTTGGAAAAGTTTATTGTGGAGGGAGGCGTGCCCCTGGCCGGCGAAATCACCCCCGCCGGCAACAAGAACGAGGCTCTGCCGGTGCTGGCATCCGTGCTGCTCACCGAGGAGCCGGTCACCGTGCACAACGTGCCCGACATCCGGGACATCCGGGACATGCTGGTGCTGTTGCAGGGCCTGGGGGTATCGGTGGAAAACACCGGGGGGAACAGCTACCGCCTTCAGGCGAAGGAACTCACCGGCGACCGTCCGGAGGCGGACACCGCGCGGCGCATCCGGGGCTCGATTCTGCTGGCCGGCCCCCTGCTGGCCCGCCTGGGCTCGGCCATCATCGCCGCGCCGGGAGGAGACCGCATAGGCATGCGGCGCCTGGACACCCATCTGCTGGTGCTGGAACAGCTGGGGGTGAAGACAGAGGAAAAAGGGAGCGGCGTCTTCAAATTCACCCTGCCCGGCGCCCGCTTTAAGGGCGGCAGGCTTTTCCTGGATGAGGCCTCGGTCACCGCTACGGAAAACGCCGTGATGGCCGCCGTGTGCGCCAAGGGCGGGACGGAGTTGGAAAACGCCGCCTGCGAGCCGCACATCCAGGGTCTGTGCAGGATGCTGCAGGCCATGGGCGCCCACATTGAGGGCATCGGCACCAACCGCCTGCGCATTGAGGGCGTGGACAAACTGACCGGTTGCGAGCACAGCATCATGCCCGATCATACGGAGGTGGGCTCCTTCATCGGTCTTTCGGCCGTGACCGGCGGGGAAATCCTGATCCGGGATGCCGGGCTGGAAAACCTGCACATGATCCGGCTCATGTTCGAGCGCCTGGGCGTGACCACCGTCGCCGAGGGCGCCGACCTTCGCGTCCCCGGCGACCAGGAGAAGGTGATCCGCCTCGAGCTGGACGACGGTATTCCCAAAATTGACGATGGGCCGTGGCCCGCCTTTCCATCGGACTTGACCAGCATCATGACCGTGGTGGCCACCCAGTGCCGGGGCACGGTGCTGATTTTCGAGAAAATGTACGAGAACCGGCTGTTTTGGGTGGATCGCCTGATCGGGATGGGTGGGCGCATCATCCTGTGCGACCTGCACCGGGCGGTGGTGGTGGGCCCGTCGCGGCTATCGGGTGGATTTATCACCACGCCGGACATCCGGGCGGGCATGGCCCTGTTGATTGCGGCCCTGGGGGCGGAAGGCACCAGCGAAATCCACAACATCCAGCAGATTGACCGGGGCTACGAAGCCATAGACGAGCGTCTGTCGGCCCTGGGCGCCAGGATCCGCCGGGAGAAAGTTTAAGCGGCCCTGGCGCGGCGCGCGGCCTCCCAAGTTCTTCAGCACAAGGAAAACCGGCCATGGGCGAGGCCCCTGCCCTGAGGATTCACGTCTTCAGTTTCAGCTACAGGAATTCCGGCCCGCCCGTAGACGAAAGCGGCCACGGCGGGGGATTCGTGTTCGACTGCCGGGCGCTGCCCAATCCCTATTGGGAGGAGAGCCTGAGGCCCCATACCGGGCGGGAGCCCGTCATCGCGGAATTCATGGAGCGGCACCCCGAAGTGGCCGAGTTCGCCGAGCGCGCCACGGGGCTGGTGCTGTATGCGGCCCGCACCTACCGCGAGCGGGGCTACGAGCGTTTGATGGCCGCCTTCGGCTGCACCGGCGGCCGTCACCGCTCCGTCTATCTGGCGGAGTTGCTGGGCAGGCGTCTGGAGCAGGAGGGGTACTCGGTCGTGCTCGAGCATCGCGACATCGGCCTCGAACCGGAGCGGCAGGAGCCGTGAAGGCAATGATCCTCGCCGCGGGTCTGGGCGCCCGCCTGCGGCCTCTCACCGACAGCACGCCCAAAATTCTCGCCCCCGTGTTGGGCCTGCCCCTGCTGGAGCGGCTGGTGGCCTGGCTGGTACGCGGTGGGGCAGGCGCCCTGGCGATGAACACCCATCACCTTGCCGATCAGGCCGCGGCCCATGCCGCCGCGCTGGCGGAGCGCCATCCGCATTGGCCGGCCATCCGCCTGTATCACGAGCCGGTGCTGCTGGGCACCGGGGGCGGAGTGGCCAATGTGGCCGACTTTTGGGGAGAAGACCCGCTGCTGGTCTGGAACGGAGACGTGGTGGCGGAACTGGAGCCCGCCACGCTGTGGGATGCCCACCGCGCGGAACACCGCGCCGGAGAAGCCCTGGCCACCCTGGCCGTCCAGGAGCGCCCGGGCACCTCCCTGCTGCAGGTGGACGAGGCCGGATTCGTGTGCGGGATTGACTCCATGCGCCGTGCGGATTCGCGCCTGTTGCGGACGCCGCAGGGAGAATTGCGCCGCGTGGCCTTCAACGGCGTCTCCGTGCTTTCCGCTGCCCTGCGACACCGGATCGCCCGGCCCGGCCCCTTCGACCTGATAGATGCCTTGCTGGAGGTCATTGCGGACGGAGCGCCCGTACACGCTTACGACTCAGAACAAAGCTTCTGGGGAACGACGGGCTCTGCGGAGCGTCTTGCCGAACTGGAGGAGGGACTGCGGGCGCGCCCCGGCCTGTTGGCCCGCTGGACGCCGGAGGAGGCCGGATAGCGGCTGGGTGGGACCCTCCGCCGCCCGCGCCGTCCCCTGCAAAGCACCGCCCTCTCCCCGCTTAGTAGCGGTAATAGTCCGGCTTGTAAGGTCCCTCCGCCGGGATACCAAGGTATTCCGCCTGGGCGGGGGTCAGTTTTTCCAGCTTCACGCCCAGCTTGTCCAGGTGCAGGCGCGCCACCTTCTCGTCCAGGTGCTTGGGCAGCACGTAGACCTTGTTCTCGTACTTGCCCTGGTTCTGCCACAACTCGATCTGGGCGATCACCTGGTTGGTGAAGCTGGAAGACATGACGAAACTGGGGTGGCCGGTGGCACAGCCCAGATTCACCAGCCGGCCTTCGGCCAGGATCGTGATGCGTTTTCCGTCGGGCCAGATCACCTGATCCACCTGGGGCTTCACGTTCACCTTTCGCAGGGATTCGTCCTGAAACAGCGAGCCCACCTCGATTTCCGAATCGAAATGGCCGATGTTGCAGACGATGGCCTGATCCTTCATGACGTCCATGTGCTCCCGGCGGATGGCGCCGACGCAGCCGGTGGCCGTGACGAATATGTCGCCCAAGGTTGCCGCCTCGTCCATGGTCAGCACCTCGAAGCCCTCCATGGCCGCCTGCAGGGCGCAGATGGGGTCAATTTCCGTCACCAGCACCCGCGCCCCCATGCCCCCCAGGGCCTGGGCGCAACCCTTGCCCACGTCCCCGTAGCCCGCCACCACGCAGATTTTCCCGGCCACCATCACGTCCGTGGCGCGCTTGATGCCGTCAATAAGGGATTCCCGGATGCCGTAGAGGTTGTCGAACTTGCTCTTGGTGACCGAGTCATTGACGTTGAAGGCGGGAATTTTCAGCTCGCCTTTTTCCATCATCTGGTACAGCCGGTGTACGCCGGTGGTGGTCTCTTCGGACAGTCCCTTGATCTCCGGGATCAGTTCCGCGCGCTTCTCGTGTACGACCAGGGTCAGGTCGCCCCCGTCGTCCAGCAGCATGTTGGGGGCCTTGCCTTCGGCCCAATCCAGGGTGCGGTCAATGGTCCACCAGTATTCCTCCTCAGTTTCGCCCTTCCAGGCAAACACCGGCACGCCCGATACGGCGATGGCCGCCGCGGCGTGGTCCTGGGTGGAAAAAATATTGCACGAACTCCAGCGCACCTCGGCGCCCAGGTTCGTCAGGGTCTCGATCAGCACCGCGGTCTGGATGGTCATGTGCAGGCAGCCCACGATGCGCGCGCCGGCCAGCGGATTCTTGCCCGCATATTCCTCGCGCAGGGCCATCAGCCCGGGCATCTCAGACTCCGCGATTTCGATTTCCTTGCGGCCCCATTCGGCCAGCCCGATGTCCGCGACCTTGTAGTCGTTTGCCATTGTCTACTCCTAAAATTCATTGGCCGGCCGCTCCGCAAGTGTGGGGAGCGGCCGGCCGGTCAGTGGGCGCGTCCGGCGGGCTAGAAAACAAGCGCCAGTTGCAGGATTTGGGTCACGATCGCCGGTTGGTCAATGGCGATCAACTCGTCCCTGTGGTCCGGAATCAGCGAAGCGGTGGTTTGAAAATCCAGCCACATCCTGTTGGGTATGATATCAAAGGTCAATCCGATGGAAGTTCCCTCCACGAACGCCAGCAGCAGAAAGCCCGGATGCTCGAAGGCCAGGGGCAGCGCCAGCAGGGCCAGGGGCGCGATCTGGGTGGTCTCGAATTTCGCGGTCTCCTGGCCGTTGCGCCTGATCTTGCCGGTGATGCGGGTGAATCCTCCCCGCAGGCCCCAGTAAAAATGGAAGTTGCCGCCAAGCGGAAAATACCGCTTGATTTCGACGAACAACGACTGATAGCGCAACTCGACGCCGTCCTCCATCACGCTGGGATCCAATATAGAAAACGGAATTCCGTTGAAATGTTCCTCGAACAAGAATGCGATTGAACCGGCCTTGTCGTCCTGGCTCAGGCGCCGGGAGGTGAACCCATAGCGGACGGCATTCGTGTCCTCTTCCGTGCGCCCCTCTCCGTACACCAGACCGAAACCGGGCGCAAAGTCGGGCGAGGACTCCTGAGCCGCCGTTCCGCCCGGGGCGTGTAACAGCCACAGCGCGGCAAGCACAGCCCCCGCCATCCATTGGCCCGTCCGCAGGGGCGATCGCCTGAACTGAAACATGGCCTGTCAGTGCTGTGGAAAAAAAGAGCTTCACCGAGGGGAAAAATGGGCGCGCCTGATTTTTCAGTATCCAGGGTAATCCCCGCCCTGTCAATTTCGCCGCCGCGCCCGTCCCCATGCCCCAAACCCGGCGGATGGGCATGCCGGCCTACAGCAGTTCCGCCGCCATTTGCTCCAGCATGGGTAGAATTTTTTCCTCGCCCTCCGACGGCAGCATGTGAATGACCCGGTCCGCGCCGGCCTCGGCGAACTGGCGGTTGCTGTCCTTTTCCGCCGGCGCGGCGAACAGGCTCACGGTCAGCTGCGCGGTGTCCCGCCCGGCTTCCTGGTACAGGGCTTCGATCTTCTTGCGCCCGGCTTCCAGGCTCGCGGGGGTGGCGTGACGGGCGCGGGGGAACCAACCGTCCCCGTATTCGGCCACCCGCGAGGCGGCCCGCTCCAGTTCTCCCGCGATCAGGATGGGCGGATGGGGTTTTTGCACGGGCTTGGGGCTGCACCACATTTTGGGGAAGTCCACGTACTTGCCGTGAAATTCCGCCTCGCCTTCCGCCCACAGGGCCTTCATGGCCATGATGTGCTCCCGGGTCTGGGTCCAGCGGCGGGGAAAATCCACCTGAAAAATTTCCGACTCCTCGCGCAGCCAGCCCGCGCCGATGCCGAACTCGAAGCGGCCGCCGGAGACGAAATCCAGGGTGGCCACTTCCTTGGCCGTGATGATGGCGTTGCGCTCCGGCACCAGGCAAATGCCCGTGCCCACCACGAGCTTTGAGGTGGCTCCCGCGGCGGCGGCCAGCCCGGCGAAGGGGTCCAGCAGGTGCTTGTACTGTTCCGGCAGGGGGCCGCCGCCGCTGAAGGGCGTGGTCATGTCCACGGGAATGATGGGGTGCTCCGGCACCCACAGGGATTCGAAGCCCAGTTCCTCCGCCTTTTTGGCCAGGGTGACGATGTTGATGGAATACCCCGTGGCGAAGATTCCGATGCCAACTTTCATGGCGTTCCTTTTCTGTTGGAAAGGCGAACGGTTTCAGAACAAATTTCCGCACGGGGACATTGCCACCCGGGCGGGGTCTGCATTACCCTACTATTCGCTTACCGCGCCAGCCGCCGGCAGGCAAGGGTGAGCGCCGTCAGGCAAGGGTGAGCGCCGCCGGACAATGGCGGGCGTGGCGCGGTTGTTTCCGGGAGGGACCGCTGATGAAACCAGTAGAAACGATGATGGATCACGTGGTGCTGGAGGTGCGGGACGTCCGGGCCTCAGTGTCCTATTACGAGTCCCTGCTGGGCTTCGAGACCGTGCGGCTGGCGGAATTCCTCGCCGGCGGGGCCCCATTCGCCTCCGTGCGTGTGAACGGGGAGACCATCATCGATCTGTTTCCCAAGGCCCTGTGGAAGCTCAAGTCCCGCCCCGGCAACCCCAACCACCTCTGCTTCACCATGGAACGCAAGCAGGTGGAGGCGCTGAAGCGGCGCATGAAAAAACGCGGGGTGCCCATCATCAGGCGGCTGCGCAGGAGCTTCGGCGCCCAGGGCATCGGCAGGTCCATCTACTTCGAGGACCCGGACGGCGTTACCCTGGAAGCCCGCTACTATCCCGCACCCGCCCCGCGCAAGGCCGCCCGGCCGCGTTGACAGCCCAATTGCGCAGGTGCTAGCGTTGGCCTCGCTAAGTTCCGGCTTGGGTGCAACCGCGCAAAGTCTTTGCTGGCGGGGCTGTACGGAAACCATGAAACGGAACGGATTCGAACACCGCCTTCAACCCACATCCGGTTCACGATGAAAGCACTGCGTATCATTCCCGAACAATGCACTGGATGCATGCGCTGCGAACTGGCCTGTTCCTACCATCAGACGGGAGCGTTTCAGCCGGCCAAGTCGGTGATCCGCGTATCCTCTCTGGAGGCCCACACCAGCTACTCGCCCTACACCTGTGTTCAGTGCGCCGAGGGCTGGTGCATGACGGCCTGCCCGGTGGACGCCATCACCATCTCTGCCGCGGGGGCCAAGCTGGTGCTGGAAGACCAGTGTGTGGGCTGCAAGCTGTGCACGATCGCCTGCCCCTACGGCACCATGTTCTATGACGTGGACACCCACAAGGCCGTCAAGTGCGACCTGTGTGGCGGCGATCCGGCCTGCGCTGAGGCCTGCCCGACCTCCGCCATCGAGTGGGTGCAGACCGACAATGCCGACTGGCTGGGTGAATTCGCGGCCAGCCGCGCCTCCTACAATCTCAAAGGCCGCGTCGGCGCGACCTAAGCCGAGGAGTTTCATGGCGACCAAACGGCATGTCATCGTGGGCGCCGGAACGGCGGGCCTCAACGCCATCCGCACCCTGCGCCAGCTGGGCGACCGCGGCGAGATTTCGCTGGTTTCGGCGGAGGAGCCCTATTCCAGAATGGTGCTGCCCTATATGCTCGACCAGAGCATCTCCGAATCCCACGCCACCACGGCCACCCACGCCATGCTGGACAAGTGGGGGGTGACGCGCCACTTCGGGCGGCGGGCCGTCGCGCTGAACACCAAGGCCAACAAGCTGCGGCTGGACGACGACCAGGAACTGGAATACGACAACCTGCTGATCGCCACGGGCTCCTCCGCGGCCCGGCCCCCGGTGAAGGGCGCGGGCGATCCCTCCCTGTACACTTTCTGGACGCGGGACGATGCCAGAGGGGTGCACCACACCATCAATCCGAAGGCGCATACGGTGGTCATCGGCGCGGGGTTCATCGCCTTTACCATCCTCAACGGGCTGATCGAACGCTCAGGGAGCCTGACCATCGTGGAATCCGCGCCACGCATCCTGCCGCGCATGGTGGACGATGCGGGCGGGAAGATCGTGGAAGATTGGCTGATCTCCCGCGGCGTGAAAATCCGCGCGGGCGCCAGGCTGACCGGGATCGAGAAGAAGGGCGGCAAGCACCTGCTGAAATTCAAGTCCGGGCCGGCGATCAGCGCCGATTTGGTGGTGATGGCCACGGGCATCCACACCAATCTGGGCTGGCTGAAGGGCTCGGGCGTGAAAACCAACGCGGCGGTGCTGGTGGACGACCAGTTGCGCAGCAACGTTCCCAACGTGTTCGCCGCGGGCGACGTGGCGGAGGGAAAAAACCTGATCACCGGCAGCAGGGAGGTGCACGCCATCGAACCCACGGCCATGGAACACGGCCGGGTGGCGGCCGCCAACATGGCCGGCAGGAAAATAAGCTATCCCGGCAGCCTGCTCATGAACATCGTCGGTGTGCAGGGCCTGGACGTGGCCAGCTTCGGCAGCTGGAACGAAAAGAAGGCCGAGGCGATCACGGCCCACGCAAAGGAGCGCTCCGCCTACCGCAAGTATCTGTTCAAGGGGGATCGCATAATCGGCGCGATCATGGTGGGGATGAACCGCGAAACCTGGAGCGAAAACGAACTGGGCATGATCAAGGGCATGATCCAGACCG
This sequence comes from uncultured bacterium, assembly GCA_965369935.1. Taxonomy (GTDB): domain Bacteria; phylum SAR324; class SAR324; order SAR324; family JACQKK01; genus JAPUIH01. Next base: position 115 of record CBDUSX010000007.1, on the reverse strand, counting down.
GGGCGCGGCTGGGGGAGTGGAAAAAATACCTGCGCGCCCACCCGTTTTCGATCAAGAAGCCCTATCTGGCCACCCGCACCGTCTCCTCCCTGTTGCCCATCACCGTGCTGGGCCA